>WJJW01000054.1 GCA_014729455.1 Candidatus Eiseniibacteriota bacterium | reverse complement strand
GACCTGAAGTACGAGATGGAGATCCGCAACGGTCCCGGGGCGTTCGATTCTCTGAGCACCGAAGGCAAGAAATCGTTCCTCGAGACGATCGGCGACAAGGAGGTCCTCCTCCAGCTCGCGCGGGAAGATGAGGACGAGCTGCTGCGGCCCTACGAACACGCGTATCAGGACGCGCTGGACGGACAGCTGATCCGGGTCCTCGAGCACGAGGAGACCTCCTGGATCGCGGCGGACACGGTGGGGGCCGAGGAGTACCTTCCCGCGTACCGGAAGGAGTACCTCGTCCACTGGGTGATGCACCCGGAAGATTCGCTGGTCACCCTCGCCCGGGAGCAGGTTCTCGCGGGCCGGCCCTTCGCCGAGGTGGCGGCCGAGTTCTCGATGGCCGACTCGGCGGTGGAGAAGGGGGGCAGCCTCGGATGGATCCGCCCGACGAGGATCCCGCTCGATTTCATCGAGGAGATCGTGCTCGGCTACGAGGGTCCGGGCCAGGTCAGCAGCATCAAGAAGATCCCCTACGGGTACACGTTCTACAAGATGGGGGAGAGCCGGCCGTTCGATCTGGAAAGCGATCCCGAAGCCCTCCGGGGCACGCTCCGGATGATCCGAGATCTCCGGATCAGGAACCGGCTCGAGGCATTCGCGGACTCCTTGCTGGATGCGGGCGGATTCGAGCTCCGCGAGGAGAACGTGCCGTTGCTTACCGAGAGGATGTCCGCGTTCTGGGACACGCTGATGGTCGACGAGGACCTGCGGGAGAAGACCCGGACGACCTTCGAGCCGCCGACCTGGTTCTTCTCCGAGGAGACGAAGGCGCTCCCCCTGTACACCTACGAGGGGGAGACCGTGACGATCGGCGCCTATCTCGACGGGCTGGCCGAAGCGCCGCCGAAGATGTGGCCGTCCATGCCGGATGCGGAGGGGGTGGCCAAGCAGATCCGGGATCGGGTGCTGCTGGACAAGGAGCTTCGCCTGGCCCGCAAGCAGGGGTTGCACGAAACCGAGTCGTTCCGGGCATTCGAGAAGTTGACCCGGGAGCGGATGTGGATCGAGCAGTACCAGCAGGAAACGATCCGACCGCAGGTCGAGGTGACCGACGAGGAGATCCAGGCGTTCTATGACGAACGGCGCGACTCCTACGTGATGGGGGACCGGATCAAGCTCAACTACTGCGTCTTCCCGACCCGCCAGGGTGCGCGGGAGTTCTACGACAAGGTGGAAGGGAAGATCGCCGAGGTCTTCGCCGAGGAGTCGATCCGATTGGATCGGCAGGGAGAACTCCTCAATCGAGTCGTCGGAACGCCGTACTACGATTATGAGCAGCCGCTTCCCGACTCGCTGCGGCCCGTCCTCGAGCTGGGCCGGGACGCCGACATCTCCGACGTGCTTCCCCCCGCCAAGCTCCCGTCGGGCGGTTGGGCGGTCGCGCGCGTGATTCTCCGCGAGAAGCCCGGCGTGAAGACCCTCGATGAGGTCCGGGTCGGGATCGAGCGGATTCTCCAGAGGCAGGAGTTCGAGGCGCTCATCAACCAGAAGATCGAGGAGGGGAGAGAGCGCTTCGGTCTCACGCTGTACCCGGAGCGACTCGAGCAAACGGAGGAAACGGCGGAAGCGGGTTCCTAGGCGTCCGAGCCGGAGGGGGGCGGTTCTCCGAGGAGCGCGAGGAACCCGGTCTCGTCCAGGACGGGGACTCCGAGGTCGCGGGCCCGCGCGAGCTTCGATCCCGGGGAATCGCCCGCCACGAGGTAGTCGGTCCGGCGGCTGACCGATCCGGAGACCCTCCCGCCCAACGACTCGATCCGCGCGCTCGCCTGCGGGCGGGTCATCGTGGCGAGCGTCCCGGTCAGGACGAAGATCCGTCCCTCCAGGGGACCACGTCCCTCCGCCGCGCCGCTCTCCTCCGGCTCGTCGGTGCGCACGCCGGAGGCGCGGAGCCGGTCGAGCAGATCGGCGGTCGCGGGCCGGTCGAAGTACCGGCGGACGCTGCGCGCAACGGTCTCCCCGACGTCCGGAATCCCGAGGAGCCCTTCGACGTCCACCTTCTCGATCGCCTCCAGCGTGCCCATCCGCGCGGCGATGTTGCGCGCGACCGAGGCGCCGACGTGTCGGATCCCGAGGGCGAAGAGCAACCGGTGCAGCGGGCGGGACCGGCTCGCCCGGATCGACGCGATCAGGTTGGCGGCGGATTTCTCCCCCATCCGGTCGAGCGGGACGAGATCCTCGACCCGGAGGCGGTAGAGATCGGCGGGATCCCGCAGCAACCCGTTCTCCACGAGCTGCTCCACCGTCGCCGCTCCCATCCCCTCGATCTCCATGGCTCCCCGTGCGACGAAGTGGAGGATCTGTCGCCGCCGCTGCGCGGGGCAGTGCTCATTGAGACAACGGGTCGCCGCCTCCTCTTCGTCCCGGGTGAGCGGCTCCCCGCAGGCGGGGCAGGTGGTCGGGATGGCGTACCTCTCCGGCTCGCCGATCCGCCGCTCGGCCAGGACCCGCGTCACCTTCGGGATCACCTCGCCCCCCTTCTCGACGGCGACCCAGTCGCCGAGGCGGAGGTCGAGACGGCGCATCTCGTCGGCGTTGTGCAGCGTCGCGCGACGGACCGTCGTGCCCAGGATCTCGACCGGGGCGAGGATCGCCACCGGCGTCACGGCGCCGGTGCGGCCGACCTGGTACTCCACCGCCAGCAGGCGCGTGATCCCTTCCCGGGTGGCGAACTTGTAGGCGATCCCCCAGCGGGGCGCCTTCGCGGTCGATCCGAGCACGCGCTGCGCCGCCATTCGGTCGACCTTCACCACGAGACCGTCGATGTCGTAGTCGAGATCCCAGCGCTTTTCCGACCATTCGGGAATCCGCTCGATGACCTGCTCGACGCCGCGGGCGGTCCAGGAGCCTCGATTGATCGGAAAGCCGGCGGAGCCGAGCCAGTCGAGCACCTCGCCGTGCCGCTCCAGGCCGATCTCCTCCGTCTCGACCAGCGCGTAGCAGAACAGCGAGAGCGGTCGTTGCGCGACGAGACGGGGATCGAGCAGCTTCAAGCTTCCCGCGGCCGCGTTGCGCGGATTCGCGAAGGGCTTCTCGCCGGCCTGGGAGCGGGCCTCGTTGAGACGCCGGAATCGGCTGCGTGGGAAGAAGACCTCGCCACGGACCTCGATCTCCGAGGGCGCCGGCTTCCCCTTCGGAGGATCGATCCGGAGGGGAAGGACCCGGATCGTCCGGAGGTTCTCGGTGACGTCGTCGCCCTGGGTCCCGTCGCCGCGCGTGATCCCCTGCGCGAACCGTCCGTCCCGGTAGCGGAGGCTGACCGCCACCCCGTCGATCTTCAACTCGACGGTGTATTCGATCTCCTCTTCGGTGCCGAGGAATCGACGGACGCGGGCGTCGAACTCGCGCAGCTCGGCGTCGTCGTAGGTGTTCTGCAGGGACAGCATCGGGGTCCGGTGGCGTACGGTCCGGAATTCCTCCAGAGGGGCGCCGCCGACCCGCTGGGTCGGGCTGTCGGGAGCCACGAGGTCCGGAAACCGCGCCTCGAGCGCGACGAGCTCGTCGTAGAGCGCGTCGTACGCCTCGTCCGAGATCTCCGGTTCGGCCTCCACGTAGTACAGCCGCGCATGGTGGGCGATCTGCTCGCGGAGCGTCTCGATCCTCCGGGCCGCGTTCTTGCGATCCATCCTGCCTCCGATGGGGAGGGTACGAACCGAACGGCGGGAGGCGCAAGAACCGAGCCCTTGTGAGCGAATCGGGCCTGGGGTAGGCTTTTGCAGCCATGGCCCCCGACGCTCAGCCCGCGGGGCGTCTCCTGGTCTTGATTCCCGCCTACAACGAGGAGGAGCGGTTGGCGGAGGTCATCGCCGGGGTACGCCGGATCCGCCCGGACGCCGAGATCCTCGTGGTCGACGACTGCAGCCGGGATCGGACCGGCGCGGTAGCCCGGCGGGCCGGAGCCCGCGTCGTGCGGCATCCGATCAATCTCGGTTACGGCGCGGGGCTGTTGACCGGCTACCGGTATGCGGATCGCTGCGGCTTCGATCGGGTGGTGCAACTCGACGGGGACGGCCAGCACGACGCGTCCGGGATCCCGGCGCTCCTGGAGGCGCTCGACGGTCCGGCCGACCTGGTGATCGGCTCCCGGTTCCTGAAAGGCAGCGGGAGGTACCGTCCGTCGTGGATGCGGGCCGTCGGAATGTGGATCTTCGCGCGCGTCGCGAGCGCGACGCTCGGACGGCCGATCACCGATCCGACGAGCGGCTTCCAGGCGCTGAGCGGGCGGCTGATCCGGTTCCACGCGCGCGGGAACCACTTCCCGCAGGACTACCCGGACGCCGACATGCTGATCCTCGTCGGTCGCAACGGCTTCACGATTCGGGAGATCCCGGTGACGATGTTCGAGAAGCCCGGCGGCGCTTCGATCCACAGTGGGCTCCGTCCCCTGTACTATGTCGTGAAGATGACGCTCTCCATCCTCCTGATCCTGTCGGGAGCCCGGAGAACGGCCGGAAAGGAGGCGACATGACGCTGAGCGCGCGGATCTTCGTAGTCGGGCTGAGCCTGCTTCTCTTCCTCACCGTCCTGCGGATGGCCCGCCGTCGGGCGCTGGGGATCGAGTACTCGATCCTCTGGCTCGTCCTGACCGGGTTCGGAGTGCTCGCGGGGCTCGGCGTGCGGCAGGCGGACGCCCTGAGCCGCTTGATCGGCATCGACTACCCACCCGCCTTCTTCTTCCTGATCTGCATCGTCGTGTTGCTGTCGATCGTTCTGCACCTGACGATCCGTCTTTCCAGGCTGGCCGACGCGCAGCGCGATCTCGCGCAGGAGATCGCGCTCCTTCGCGCCGGAGCGTCCGCTCCCGAAGAGGAACGGGACGGGGAGCCGGACCGGCGTTGAGCCTTCTCGGCGCGGTCGATCGGATCTTCGCGCCCGCGGGGAACCTCTCCCGGAGCGTCGAGCGGTTCGAGTGGCGCTCCCAGCAGGTCGAGATGGCCCGGACCGTCGCCGAGACCTTCGATCGGGGAGAGGTGCGGATCGTCGAGGCCCCGACGGGCGTCGGCAAGTCGCTGGCCTACCTGATTCCGGGCGCGCTATGGGCCCGGGAGGAGGGAAAGGTCCTCCTCGTCTCGACCTATACGCGCAATCTCCAGGATCAGATCCTGCGCCGCGACCTCCCCCTTCTCCGGCGACTGTCCGACCGGCGCATCGACGCGGCGGTCCTGAAAGGGCGGCGGAACTACCTCTGCCGCCGTCGGTGGGACGCCGCGCGGGGAGAGCTCGCCGGCACGACCGACGGCGAGGTCCTGCTCCGGATCCTGGAGGGATGGGTGCAGGTGACCGAGTCGGGCGACTTCGACGAGGGACCGGCGATCCCGCCCCGGCTTCGCCGCTTCCTGCCGCGGATCGCCTCCGACGCGCGCTTCTGCGCCTCGCGCGAGTGCACGCCGGAGACGGGATGCTCCTACAAGCTCTCCCGGAGGCGAGCCCGCGAGGCGCAGGTCCTGCTCGTCAACCATGCCCTCCTGGTCCTCGAGATCACCGGGGAGGGGATCGGCCTGCCGGGATGGGACGGAAGCGTGATCGACGAGGCGCACCACCTCCCCGGCGTGGCCGCGGACGCCCTGTCGCTCGCCGTCTCCGCGAAAAGCTGGGAGGAGGCGTTGCAGGGCCTCGGCGGGCAGGGGGAGCCGGGAGTGACCGACGCCGTGCGCCGGCTGATTCGGGGGTTCGTCTCGCAGGTCGACCGGACCGATCTGCTCCGCCGGATCCGCGCGATGGAGGATTCGCTCGGCGGTCTGCTGGAGTCCTCGCGCGCGTTCTTCGAGGCGCTGCGCGGGACGGAGGGGTTCCCCGAGCCGGGGGCGCGGCGGCGCTATCGCCTCGGGGCGGGCGCCGGAGGACCGTTCCCCGAATCGGCGCTGCCGCTGATCGAGGATGCCCGGGCTCTCCTGCGCGCGCACCGCGGACTCGGGGAAACGATCCGGGGCGGGATCCACGAACAGGGTCCGGAGGCAGACGCGATCCTCGGAGAGATCGACGCCGCGATCGGTCGGACGGAGGAGGAGATCGACGCCTTGCATCGTCTGCTCGACGCGGGTGAGGCGGCGACCGTCTACTGGCAGGAACTCGACCCCGAAGGGGGGCCGTGCCTGCGCGCCCGTCCGCTCGACAGCGGGGCGATCCTGGGGGAGCACCTCGCCGACGGCCGGCCGCTCGTCTTGACGTCGGCGACTTTGGCGGCGGACGGATCGACCGGTTTCTTCGCCGCGCAGTGCGGCCTACCGGAGAACACGGAGTCGCTCGTCCTTCCACCCGTGTTCGAGATCCGCAAGCAGGTCCGGATCTTCGCGCCGAGCGCGTTGCGGGATCCGGTCGAGCCGGGGCACCTCGAGGACGTCGCGGACGGGGTGGTCCGGCTCGCCGAGGCGATCCCCCGCAAGCTCCTCGTGCTGTTCACCGCGCACACCGCACTGCGAAACGTCTACGACCGGATCCGCCGCCCCCTGGAGGATCGGGGGATCTGGGTCTATGCTCAGGGACGGACCGCGAACCGCTCGGTTCTCGTGGAGCGGTTCGAGAAGAGCGAGCGCGCCGTGCTGCTCGGGGCGGCGAGCTTCTGGGAGGGCGTCGACTTCCCCGGGGACCATCTCGAGATCCTCGTGATGGCGCGGCTGCCGTTCCCGGTGCCGGCGGACCCGTTCGTCGAGGCGGTCTCCGAGCGGCTCCGCGAGGAGGGGAAGGATCCGTTCGCGGACTACATGCTTCCCGAGGCGATCGTCCGGTTCCGGCAGGGGTTCGGCCGGCTGATCCGGCGCCGGGGGGATCGCGGGATCTTCGTGGTCCTCGATCCCCGGATCCTGCGGCGCGGGTACGGGAAACGGTTCCAGCGCGTCCTCGGCGGCCCCACCGAGCCGGTGGGGACCTGGGACGACTTGATCCGCGGCGCCGAGGCGTGGTTTCGGGATCCCGGCGGTCTGGCCGGTGAGACGGGAGGAGAAGGATGAGCGAGTCGGACAGGCCGTCGGCGGCCGAGCCCCGGACGGTGCGGGCGCCCCGCGGCACCACCCTTCGCTGCAAGGGCTGGGTCCAGGAAGCGGCCCTGCGGATGCTGATGAACAACCTCGATCCGGAGGTCGCGGAGAGGCCGGACGATCTGGTCGTCTACGGGGGATCCGGCAAGGCGGCCCGGAACTGGGAGGCGTTCGCAGCGATCGTGCGGGCGCTGGAGGGGCTGGAGAACGACGAGACGCTCCTCGTCCAGTCCGGCAAACCGGTCGCGATCTTCCGCACGCACCCCGACGCGCCGCGCGTGCTCCTGGCCAACTCGAACCTCGTCCCCGCCTGGGGGACGTGGGAGAAGTTCCGGGAGCTGGAGCGCAAGGGTCTGATCATGTACGGGCAGATGACGGCGGGGAGCTGGATTTACATCGGGACGCAGGGGATCCTGCAGGGGACCTACGAGACCTTCGCCGAGATCGCGCGCCGCGATTTCGGCGGATCGCTCGCCGGACGGTGGGTGCTGACCGCCGGCCTGGGCGGGATGGGCGGTGCCCAGCCGCTCGCCGTGACGATGAACGAGGGGGTGGCGCTGGTGGTCGAGGTCGATCCGGAGCGGATCGACCGGCGGATCGAGACGCGCTACCTCGATCGGAGGACGGAGTCGATCGACGAGGCGCTCCGGTGGGTCCGCGAGGCGGTCGACCGCAAGGAGGCGGTATCGATCGGTCTGCTCGGCAACGCGGCGGAGGTGCTGCCCGAGCTGCTCCGGCGGGGAGAACGCCCGGACGTCGTCACCGACCAGACCTCCGCGCACGACGAGCTGAACGGCTACGTCCCGGCCGGGCTCCCGTTCGTCGAGGCGATGGAGCTGCGGGCGCGTGATCCGGAGGAGTACATCCTTCGCTCGATGCGCTCGATGCGGACGCATACCGAGGCGATGGTCGGATTCCTCAAGGCGGGCTGCACCGTCTTCGACTACGGCAACAACCTCCGCGGGCAGGCGCGGAAGGCGGGGTTCGAGGAGGCGTTCGCCTATCCCGGATTCGTACCGGCCTACATCCGCCCGCTCTTCTGTCGCGGCAAGGGCCCGTTTCGCTGGGCGGCGCTCTCCGGTGAGCCGGCCGACATCCACCGGACCGACGCGGCGATCCTGGAGACCTTTCCCGACGACGCGGCCCTAACGCGATGGATCAAGATGGCCCAGCAACGCATTGCCTTCCAGGGACTTCCCTCGAGGATCTGCTGGCTCGGCTATGGGGAGCGGGCGAAGATCGGCGCGGTCTTCAACGATCTGGTCGCCCGCGGGGAGGTGCGCGCTCCGATCGTCATCGGGCGGGACCATCTCGACGCTGGCTCGGTGGCCAGCCCCTACCGGGAGACTGAGGGGATGCGGGACGGCAGCGATGCGATCGCCGACTGGCCCTTGCTGAACGCGCTGGTCAACACCGCGGCCGGCGCCTCCTGGGTGTCGATCCATCACGGCGGCGGCGTCGGGATCGGCAACTCGATCCATGCCGGGATGGTCGTCGTCGCAGACGGAACGCCCGAAGCGGCCGCGCGGCTCGAGCGGGTCCTCACGACGGATCCCGGAAGCGGCGTGATCCGGCACGTCGACGCCGGCTACGAGGAGGCGATCCGCTTCGGCCGGGAGGCCGGCCTGCGGGTTCCGATGGAGGAGGAGTGAGCGGCCCGGCGCGCGCCGATCTGCTGCTGCACTCGATCCGCCGGCTGGTGACCGTCGATCCCCACGCCTCCGGCGGGGACGGTGGGCCGCTCGGCGTGATCGAGAACGGAGCGGTCGCGATCACGGGGGACCGGATCGCGGCGGTCGGGCCGACCGAGACGATCCGGCGGGACCGGGAGGGACCGGAAACGGAGATCCGCGCGCTGCCGGAGAGCACGGTCCTGCCGGGCTTCGTCGATCCGCACACCCACGTGCTGTTCGCCGGCAGCCGCGAGGAGGAGTTCGCCCTCCGGCTCGAGGGCCGCTCGTACATGGAGATCGCCGCCGCCGGCGGAGGGATCCTCTCGTCGGTCCGGTCGTTCCGTGCGGCGACCGACGAGCGGATCCTGGAGGAGACGCGCGCCCGGCTGGACGCGATGCTGGCGCTCGGAACGACGACCGTCGAGGTGAAGAGCGGCTACGGCCTCGAGACCGAGCAGGAGATCCGCGCGCTCCGGCTGATCGATCGTCTGAACGACGAGCACCCGTGCGACCTGATCGGGACGTTTCTCGGCGCGCATGAATTCCCTCCCGAGCACCGCGACCGCCGGGCCGAGTACGTCCGGATCGTGGCGGAGGAGATGCTTCCCCGGGTGGCCGCGGAGACGCGGGCGCGCTACTGCGACGTCTTCTGCGAGAAGGGGGTCTACACCCCCGAAGAGAGCCGGGCGATCCTCGTCGCGGCCCGGAGCCACGGCCTGCGCCTGCGGGTGCATGCAGACGAGTTCGCGCCGAGCGGCGCATCGGAGCTGGCCGGGGAGCTCGGGGCCGATTCGGCCGACCATCTGATGGAGGTGACCGACGCGGGGCTGGCGGCGCTGGCGGCGGCCGGGACGACCGCCGTTCTCCTACCCGGAACGTCGTTTTCGATGGGAAACCGCCGCTACGCCGATCCGGAACGGATCCGCGCGGCGGGGGTCCAGATCGCCCTGGCGACCGACTGCAACCCCGGTAGCGCGATGACCCACAGCATGCCGCTCATCCTCACCCTCGCCGTGCTGGAGATGAAGATGCCCCTGGCCGAGGCGATCCGGGGCGCGACGACGGAGGCGGCCCGCTCCCTGGGGATCGACGGGGAGGTGGGGCAGATCGCCCCGGGTCGCCTGGCCGACCTGCAGGTGCTCCCCGCCCCGCACGAGGCGGGGATCGTCTACCGTCTCGGCGGCCTGGTTCCGTCGATCGTGTACAAGCGAGGCCGCCCCGTCTCCCCATCCGCCGCCCCCTTCGGCTGACCCTCCGATCCGATCCGGAAATGCTTGGAGAAGGCCGGATTGGGGGTCGATAGAGGAACCGGGCAGCCGGTTTCCCGGGGAAGTTCCGTTTTCCCCCGCGGCTCCAAGGGAGAGATCGGTTGGAGAAAAGCACCAGCGTTCGCAGGAAGGCCCAGGACCTCGTGCGGAACGGGCAGATCCAGCGGGCGATCGAAGCGATGGATCGGCTTCTCCAGGAAGGGGACCCGGATCCGTACGACTACGTCTTCCACGGCGACCTCCTGATCCGCGGCAAGCGGCTTGAGGACGCGATCCGCGCGTTCCAGGAGTCCGTGGCGGCGTACGAGCGGGTCGGCCTCTATCGCAACGCGATCGCGATCGGAAAGAAGATCCTCCGGGCCGACCCGACCCGGGCGCGGACCTACCAGCGCCTGGGCGACCTCTACGCGAAGGAGGGGCTCGCCGGGGAAGCGGTGACGCACTTCCTCGCGTTTCTGGACAAGTCGGGAGGAGAGGTCTCCGGCGAGGAATACACCGAGACGCTCGAGCGGATCGCCGAGCTGAGCGGCCCGAAGGTGGAGGTGACGCTCCGCCTCGCGGAGCTCTACGTCCGCGCCGGTCACGAGCGCCGCGCGGCCGACCTTCTCGAGGAGGTGGCGCAGCAGGCGGAGGGGAACGGCGGGGCGGACATCGCCGCGATCCTCCGGGAGCGCGCGGCCGAGCTGATCCCCGGGGAGCCCGGCGGGACAGTGGAGGGCGACGTCGCGCCCGCGGAGAACGACGCCGCGCCCGAAGCGGCGCAGGGGCCGGAGGAAGCCGGCCAGACCGTCTTCGAGATCGACGAGCCGGCCGAGGAGGCTGCGGAGACCCCCGAAGAGCCCCGCGCGGGCGGGTTCGTCACGTCGCTGGCCGATGAGATTCGCGCCGCTCCAACGCCGGAGACGAAGGAGGAGAAG
>WJJW01000433.1 GCA_014729455.1 Candidatus Eiseniibacteriota bacterium | reverse complement strand
GTTCGTGACGCCCGGGCGCTGTCAAGCGTCGACTTGACAGTCGCCAAGCGCAGAACCTATCGTTCGGGCGAACGCCCGTGCAGCTTCGGGGCGGCCAGCGGCATCCGGGGTGTCGCTGCGGAGGTCTTCGGAGCGCGGAGGAGACAAGGTCATGCGGCTCGCTTGGTTCCCGCTGGTGGTGGGGTTGTGGTGTTTGGCGGGGGCGGGGGAAGCGACGGCCCAAGGTGATTCCCCCCCTGCAGATTTCAACGAGGAGGAGGATGCGTCGACGGCGGCGCAGGTCTTCCAGTCCCTTGCGCAGTTCGGATCGTTCGGCGCGAGCGCGGGCGGAATGCTGTTCCTCGCCGACGAGGACGCATCCGACGGCGCCAGGGTCCGGCCCACCCTCCAGGGGACGTTCCGCTACCGGTTCAACGCCGATTGGGTCGGAGTCGGGGACTTCGGGTTCGGCTGGAACGCCTTCGAGTCGAGAGGGGACACGGTGCTCACCGTCCACTCCGGAACGCTCGGGATCTACCGTCACGTCTCGCAGCTCTTCGGATTCGACTGGAAGGTCGGGACGGGTGGGGGCCTCTATCGCTGGAACTACAAGTTCGAAGGCAAGTCGGTCCGCGACCCCGAGACGCAGCTTCCCCTGCGGGACTTCGGATTCGGCGTCTTCGGCGGACTCGAGGTGGAGCGACGGTTGAGCCGGCACGTCACCGTCATCTGGACCAACCGGATCCACCAGCTCTTCACCGAGAACAAGGACGACTACCCGACCCTCCTCGGCGGCAACGACCGCTACGTCTCCAGCCGCATCGGGGTCAGCTACCACTTCTCCCCTTACGAGGGGATCCTCTGGGAACGGCAAGAGAAGCGCGTGATCCGTCTGGAATCGGGCCGAACCGGTTCCTGAACCACACAACCGTACGGAGGGACGATGGACGATCGTGTCGCAGGGATTGGTCTAACCTTCGACGACGTTCTGCTGGTCCCGGCGAAGAGCGAGGTGCTTCCTTCTGAGGTCGATCCCTCCGTCTCGCTGACGCCGAAGGTCCGTCTCGGAATCCCGATCCTATCGGCGGCGATGGACACCGTCACCGAGTCCCGTCTCGCGATCGCGCTGGCGCGCGAAGGGGGGATCGGCGTGGTCCACAAGAACCTCTCGGTCGAGCAGCAGGCCGCCGAGGTGGAGAAGGTGAAGCGCTCGGAGAGCGGGATGATCACCGATCCGGTGACCCTGCCGCCCGATCTCCTCGTGGGCGATGCGCTGAAGATCATGGAGCGCTACCGCGTGTCGGGCGTTCCGATCACCAAGGATGGGATCCTCGTCGGGATCCTCACCAATCGCGATCTCCGCTTCATCCGCAACGTCAACGTGCGGATCGAGGAGGTGATGACGCGGGAGAGCCTGATCACGGTTCCGGTCGGGACGACGCTCGAGGAAGCCAAGGAGATCCTCCACAAGCACCGGATCGAGAAGCTGCCGGTCGTCGACGCGGAAGGACGCCTCTGCGGGTTGATCACCGTCAAGGACATCCTGAAGAAGATCCAGTACCCGAACGCCTGCGTCGACGAGCACGGGCGGCTCCGGGTCGCCGCCGCGATCGGGACCGCTTCGGACACCTACGAACGGGTGGACGCGCTGGTGGCCAAAGGGATCGATCTCCTGGTCCTCGACAGCGCGCACGGCCACTCGTCGCGGGTCTTGAAGATGGTCGAGGCGGTGCGCAAGCGGCATCCCGACGTGGCGTTGATGGCCGGCAACGTCGCGACGAAGGAGGGGACGCGGGAGCTGATCTCCGCCGGGGCCGACGTGGTGAAGGTCGGAATGGGCCCGGGGGCGATCTGCACGACGCGCGTGGTCGCCGGGATCGGGGTCCCGCAGATCACCGCGATCCTCGAATGCGCCGAAGAGGCGGACCGGCACGGCGTGCGGGTCGTCGCGGACGGCGGCGTGAAATACAGCGGGGACCTGACGAAGGGGCTCGGCGCGGGGGCGAGCGCGGTGATGATCGGCAGCCTCTTCGCCGGGACGGAGGAGAGCCCGGGGGAGACGGTTCTCTATCAGGGCCGGTCCTACAAGTCCTATCGGGGGATGGGCTCGATCGGCGCGATGCAGCACGGCAGCCGGGACCGCTACTTCCAGGACGACGAGACGGCGGGATCGAAAATGGTCGCCGAGGGGATCGAGGGCCGGGTCCCGTACAAGGGCCGGGTCGGAGCGGTCGTCTTCCAGCTCGTCGGCGGTGTGCGCGGCGGGATGGGCTACTGCGGAGTCCGCACGATCGACGAGCTGCGCGAGCGGGCGCGGTTCATTCGCGTCACCGACGCCGGGCTCCGGGAGGGGCATCCCCACGACGTGACGATCACCAAGGAGGCACCGAACTACAAGGTGCTGTGAGCGAGCGGATCCGCTTCCATCCGATGGTCATGCGTCCGTGTTGGTGCCGACCGAAGAGGGAATCCGAACCTGATTCACGTCGGCCGCCGCGCGGCTGTCAGACCCCTCCGACATGGCCCAGTAGGATCAAGACGAACAGCAGGCCAAGCATCAGGATCCACACGGTGACCGCAAGACGCGTGCTCTTCCTCGCTCGATCCACTTCCCACCACGTCCTGGGGCTGACCTTCTGAGCGAAGAACGTCGCCACCCCAGCCAGATTGATGCAAGCAACGTTGGTCAGCAGCAGCACGAAGGCGCCGGTGGCTGGCGCCCAGTGCCCAGCCCCGAGGAGAAGACCGCAAACCAGCAGGGGAGGGAGCAGGGCGACCGCGACCATGACCCCCACGACGATGGCGGGGACTCCGCTCGTAAACGCCAACGCTCCCGCGGTCCCAGCGGCCAGTGCCAGGACGACGTCAGCGATGTCCGGACGCGTTCGCGCCACGACTTCGGGAGCGGAAGGATCGATCGGCAGAACGAGGCCCGCCAGCAGGGACAGGGTCAATGCCGTCACCACCCCGGCGCCCAGAGTCCGAAGCGATCTCTTCGCGAGATCCAGATCGCCCAGAGTCATGGCGAGTGATACGGCCACGTTGGGGCCAAGCAGCGGGGCGATGACCATGGCGCCGATGACGATAGCCACGTCTCCTCGGATCAGGCCCACCGCCGCCACGACGGTCGAGAGGGCCACCATCACGACGTAAGTGGCGGTCAGCCGGCTCGCCTGCGCGATGTCCTCGTACAGCTCCTCTCGACTGATTCTCCGGGCTTCGGACCTGCCCCCTGCAGTCTCTGCGCCCTCGGGCGCGTCGGTGCTGGCCGGCTGAATGGGCGCCGGTAGCGTGGCCTCGACGGGGAGCAAGATCACACGGAAGTCGTTGCTCGTCCCGAAGTGGGAGACGAGCAGGTCGGATACGGCCTCTACGTCTTGTGCCTCGAGGAGGATGCTCATGACCCCGGTGCCAGCCCCCGACTCCGACACACGCATGTGCAGGAGAGTCGCCTCCTGAATCAACGGGGGGATCTTCGCAAGATCCTCGACGGGAACCGTGACCTCGAGAAGGCGCAGCGGCACGCTAGCGGCTCCTCATCCACATGTGATCGTGTTCCGTATCCATGACCTGCAGGGCGTTCCAGCGTGACCCTCGCCTCGTCGAGGGCGGCGGCAGGCCGACTCTCGTTGCCTCGACACGATCCGGCCTAGTGATGACCCTGGGCTCCTTTCCCACGAACTCCACTGATTGCGATCCTAGACGCGTTGGAGGAATCAGCAAGGCGTATGCTGTGCGGGACTCCTCGCAGGAACTGCTGCATGACGAGGTGATCGGTCGGATTCCCCGGCGCTCTTCTGGCCGATCGTCCGGCGCCCCGTCGGGTGCCGTCCACAGGTTGGTTTCCGGGACGGCGCCTCCGGCTCCGGCGAGGGACCGACGCCGGACCAGACGCACCGACCCCCTCCCCGGGGTTGGTCAGAGAGGGGGGAAGGGAAGGAGGCCGGCTGGTGTGCGTCAGGATCGGGGAATCTCGAACTGGAAGTCGGGATCCAGGCTCCGGATCTCCTGGACGAGCTTCTCGATTTCGGCTTTCAGGTCGATCGATCCGGTCTTCTTGTATTCGAGGTAGAGATCGAGGAACCGATCCTGCTTCTTCTTCAGGTCCTCGAAGCGGCTGTTCTCGTTCGCCACCCGTTCCAGGTGGTAGACCTCGCCGCCCGACAACCGCTTGATCAGGTCGAAGTACTCGCCCCGCATGTGGGCGAGGATGCGAAGGTACTTGTCGAAGCCGAGGCTCAGCTTCTCGAGAACCTCGGAGATGCCGGCGCTCCGTCCGTTGACGAGCTGGCTGTAGGTGTAGGCGAAGCGGTAATAGGTGCGGCCGCGGCCGACGCTCGCTTCCTCCGTCGGGTGGAAGAAGCGCTCCTTGCCGGAGCCCGGTCTCTTCTTCGCCATGGCCGGTTCCTTGTGATCGAACACGCCCAGCGAGATCAGGAGGAAGTCGGCGTTCGTCTTGTAGATCGTGTACTTCAGACGGGCATCCTTGCTGCCCGCCAATCGCTGGAAGAGGTCGGTGTCGTACGGCGAGAGATAGCGCCGCGCCTGCTCGAGGTTCTCCGGCCGGATCATCGAGTCCAGCAGATGCGCGATGTAGACGTTGACGTCCTCGTCGTAGAAGTCCTGGTTTGAGAGCAACCCGGTTTCCATGCGCGAGTACAGCAAGCACTTCATCATGAAGTGGTAGGTCGGGCGAAGGTCCGTTCGGCTTGCAGGCAGTTCCAGGTATTGGCTTCTCGGTTCCATCGCGAATCTCCGTATCCGCTTGTTCGATCGCCAGAAACCGGTTGACACTTTCGGATCCCAGCGTGGTATCGTCCCAACACCGGAATCCGAGGGTGCAAGGCGCGTGCCACCTCGCGTGCCTGCCGCCGGGGCGGGTGTCGGATCGGCCTTCCTCATCGAGGGTGGGGACCGTGCCGGCGGGAGATCGGTGCCGGACCTTCCGACCGTCGAAGTCGAGCCCGGACTTGACGCTTCGGGACCTGTTCGATCGCCAGGCGCGCGACCGCACTCCGCCCCTTACGTGAGGGGGGAGGCGCCAAGCGAAGTGAACGAAACGTTCCGTAGACGATCATCAATCCGGGAGGAGCGCCAGCTTCGGCCGTACGACTCGTGCATGATGCAATCGACAGCAGTTTCACCCATGCAGGGTGCAGTCGACGCTCCGGGAGACGCTGGATGGCGCACGCGCAAGAGATCGCTCGCCGCGTCGGGTCGGGCACCTCGGTGAAGAAGCGCGTCCTTCTCTTCACGGTCCTGCCGACCGTCTTCCTCGGGGTCACCTACTTTCTCCTGGTCGAGTACGTGGCACGGGAGTTCGCGCTCCGTCCCGAGGCCCTGCGCATCCTTCGCTACGGCGGGGCGGGGATGGTCCTGCTCTTTTCCTTCGCCGCGCTGGCGAGCGGGGCGCAGCTCTTCGACTCGATCCGCCATCCCCTTCGGACCCTCTCGCGGATCGCCGAGGGGACCCAGGTGCCTCCCGAGCAGGCCGCCTACCTGCCGGATTCCGATCCCGAGCTGCGCTTCCTCTTCCTTCGCGTCCATACCCTCGTCCAGCAGAACCGCTCGGGTGCGCAGACGCTCGGCGAGCTCGAATCGCTGAAGAAGGAGGTCGAGGAGGTTGGACGCGCGATCCAGCGGACGAACGATCAGGGGATCCTGCCGGAAGCGCTCGCCGTGGGGGAGCCCGGTCCGGCGGGCTCGCTCTCCCGCGAGATCCAGCGATTCGTCGACCGGCTCCGGGAGGATCTCGATACGATCGACCGCGGGCTGGCGGAGATCGCCGAGGGATTGGCGGACCAGGAGGCGCGGGGGGCGACCGCGCTCGGCGAGGCCGAGGCGAGGGTCCGGGAGATCGAGCGGCTGGGAACCGTCTGGTCGCTGGCGCTGGAGATGGCGCGGAGGATCGCCCCCGCCATCCCGGGAGAGGTCGGAAGCAGCTTCAATGAATTCACGGAGGCGTTGCGGCAGCTGCGCGAGTCGTTGCACTCGAGCGGATGGCACGCCCGGGCCGTGGCGGAGGTCCGCTCCGCGGCGGTGACGCTTCGAAGAACGATTGCGGACCGGATGCCGGAGGACCGCCGAGGAGAGTCGGTCGTGCCGGATCCGGGGGGGGAGGCAGAATGACCGAACAGAGCGGGCGGGAGGAACGAGACCGGACGTCGCGTCTGATCCGGGTCCTGGCGAAGGACCTCGCCGAGCTGGCCCGGGTCCAAGCGAAGCTGACGACCGATCTCGTGGACCTCCTCAGCGAGGTTCAGGGGGAGGGAACGGAGATCCCGCTCCACATGCCGGCACGGACGGACGATACAGAGGACCGAACCGAGATCGAGGCCGGCGAGGCCGACCCGATCGGAGAGGACGAAAAGGGGAGCGCGGAGCCGCCTCGGCGGCCCGGAGCGGAGCCGGAGACGGGGCCCGAACCGGTAGCCGGATCGGTGCCGATCGCAGATCCCGAGCCGGGACTCCACGCGGAGCCGACGGCGACGGAAGAGGAGACCGTTCGGGACCCGGAGCCGCCCGCCGAGGATTTTGCAGAGACCGGGCACGCGACTGCAGAGGAGACCGGTGACAACGGTGAGGAACCGATCGCGAACCAACTCGACGATGCCGAAGGGGAGCTCGAGCTCGAAGCCGAGGACGAATCCTCCGAGGCGCTCGACACCACGGTCCTCGTCCTCGAGTCCGGCGACGCACGCGTCGGGGTCCTCTGGAACCAGGTGGTCCACATCGGCACCTTCTCCGATCCCGCCCTACCGGAGCGGATCGAATCGGAGGACGGACCGGTCGATCTCGTCAGCCTGGGTCGATTGCTCCACGGCGTCTCTCGGGAGGAGAAGTACTACGTCGTCCTCGCCGACGAAGGGGAGAAGGCGGCCGTCGCCTGCGAACGGATGCTCGGCCTCGGACCCCTTGCGTCCGTCTCGCGGCACGAGCAGGATAAGCGGATCCAGGTCCTGCAGGTGCACCTCCTCAAGAGCTTCACCCGCGGGACGGAAGGACCGGACCTCCAGTCCGACGCAGGCGAGGAGGAACCGGATTCGTTCGGGGAGAGGGAGCGGGAAGAGCGCGACCGCAACGGCCCCCGGAGGGCTCTCGTGGCGGTCCGGTACCTCCCCGCGCGAGTGGCGATCTGCCGCTACCTTCGAGGTCGCGGATGGCAGGTCGGCGAAGCGGCCGGCCTGGAAGCGGCGATCGTCTCGCTCGATCTCGGTCACTGGGACGCGCTCTTCTTGGAAGCGCGCGTGAACGGAACACCTGACGAGGCCGAAGAGGCCTTGCTCAGCCGCGTCGGGGAGCTCGGCGTACCGGTGATCCGGGTCGGCTCGAGGATCTCGGGCTACCCGGGCCACAGCGGCCCGTCGCTGATGTTCCCGTTTTCGGAGACCGAGCTGGAGTCGATCCTCCAGGAAACGGAGGCGCGACCCGGCCGTTGAGGAGCGGACATGGAGCGCGTCACGCCGCAACCGCCGGAGACCGGATCGAACGTAGAAGGACACCCGCCCAAGGTCCTCGTCGTGGACGACGACTCGAGGGTGGTGGAGCTTCTGCAGATCACCCTCGGAGGGCGCGGCTACCGCGTCCTGACCGCGCATGACGGGGAGGAGGCGCTGGAGGCGGTCCGGACCCATCGGCCGGACTTCCTCGTTCTCGACGTCCGCCTCCCGCGGCGCAACGGCATCGACGTCTGCGAGACGCTGCGCAAGGACCCGCAGTCGCGAAGCCTGCCGATCGTCCTGATCTCGGGCAACGCGGCGACCGACAGCCGGCTGCAGGGGCTGCGCGCCGGCGCCGACGACTACCTGATCAAGCCGTTCTCGCCGCGCGAGCTGCTCCTGAAGATGCAGCGGATCCTCGAGCGCAATCGGGACCGGGATCTGCTCGCGCTGAAGTCGGAGGTCCTCGAGGAGGAGATCCGCCGGCAGAGGGACCACCTCCGCGAGGCGCGCAACGACTTCCAGAGCCACCTCCTCCGATTGGGGACGATCCTGGAGAGGATCCAGGATCTCAATCGCCACCGCTCGATCACCGAGATCCTCAACCGCTTCGTCGTCACCGCGGTCGGGATCCTCGACTTCGAGTCGGTGGCTCTGCTGCTCCCGCGGGAAGGGATGCTGGTCGCTCAAGTGCATCGCGGCCTGCGGCTCCAGGATCCGGACTCGTTGCGGATCGATCCCGAGGGAGAGGCGGGCCGGGTCCTCCACGAGGCATCGCACGCGGTCTCGGCCGACGATCTCGCCCTGCGGCCCGGATGCCGGAACGAGGTCGGCCTCCTCTCCGCCGCCGGGTTGCTCTGGTGCGCCGGAGTGGAGGTCGAGGGCCGGTTGCGCGCGGTCCTCGCGGTCGGGGAGCGGACCGACCGCAAGCCGCTCGATCGGTTCGATCTGCGGCTCGTGGAGGCGCTGGGCCACTCGGTCGGCACGGCGCTGGCCAACGCGGACGCTTTCGAGCGGACCCAGGGCGCCTTCCTCGGGACGATCACCTCGCTGCTCGCCGCTTTCGAGAGCCGCTACCCCTGGCTCGTCGGGCACTCGGAGCGGGTGCAGGATCTCGCGGTGCGGGTCGGGGAGGCGGCGGGGCTGGAGGAGGTCTCGCTGCAGGCGCTGGCGACCGCCGCTCTCCTGCACAACCTCGGTGCGGTCGAACGCCACGAGGAGCTCCTGCGGGCGACCGTCGTGCTTTCGCCGGCGGAGCGGATGCTCCGGCAGCGGGAAGCGAGCGAGGCGGCCGGCAAGCTGCTCGCGGCCCGGGGTCGGGAAGGGATCGCCGAGATCCTGCGGCATCAGGCCGAGTACTGGGACGGCTCGGGCGTCCCGGACGGCCTGAAGGGGGATCGGATCCCGATCGGGGCGCGGATCCTGTCGCTTGCGAACGCTTACGACGCGCTGATCCACGACCGGCCCCATCGCCGCGCCTACGACGTGGACGCGGCCCGCGAGCTGATCCGCGGCCGCGCCGGGACCCAGTTCGATCCCGACCTCGTCGCGCTGCTCCTGCGGATCCCCGTCGCTTCCGAGATCGAGACGTCCTGACCCGCTCGGCTCCCGTCGGTTGACTTTCCCGCCCGGCCGGATTGGAATTGCCGGCGGGCTCGGGCTGCGGTCCGGCGTGCCCGCGGAGAGCGGTGCAGGGAGGCAGGGACGATGGACTATCCCCTCTGGGAAGTCCCCTTGATGGGCGGCGGGATCGTGATCGCCCTGATCGCGATCGTTCACGTCTTCGTCTCGCACTTCGCGGTCGGCGGCGGGCTGTTCCTCGTCCTGACCGAACGGAAGGCGCGGCGCGAGCGGATCCCGGAGCTGCTCGACTACCTGCGGCGCCACGCCCGGTTCTTCGTGCTGCTGACCCTCGTCTTCGGCGCCGCGACCGGGGTCGGGATCTGGTTCGCGATCGGTCTGGCCTCCCCGGCGGCGACCTCGCTGCTGATCCGCAACTTCGTCTGGGGCTGGGCGATCGAGTGGTGCTTCTTCCTCGTCGAGATCGCCGCGGCGCTGATCTACTACTACGGATGGGACCGCTTCACTCCGAGGACCCACCAGGCGATCGGCTGGATCTACTTCGCGGCGGCCTATCTCTCCCTGGTCGTCATCAACGGGATCCTCGCCTTCATGCTGACGCCCGGGAAGTGGCTCGAGACCGGGGCGTTCTGGGACGGCTTCTTCAATCCGAGCTACTTCCCCTCCCTGGTGCTCCGCACGGGAGTGGCGGTCTCCCTGACCGGTCTGTACGTCCTGCTCACCGCCTCGATGATCCGGTCGGAGCGGTTCCGGGGGCGCCAGGTCCGCTACGCGGCGAAGTGGGTGTTCGCCGGCTTCGGGCTCCTCGTGCCGGGCGGCGTCTGGTATCTCCTTTCGATCCCGGTGGAAGCGCGGGCGATGGCGATCGGCGGCGCGCCGGCGGTGACGATCTTCCTCGGCCTGTCGCTCGGGCTCTCCCTGTTCATCCTGCTGTTCACCTGGCTGACGGCCTGGCGGAACCCGCGGCAGTTCAACGCGGCGCTGGCGACCCTCTTCCTGGTCGTCGGGTTCGCGGTGACGGGGGTGTCCGAATGGGTCCGGGAGGCGGTCCGCAAGCCGTACGTCATCTACGAGACGATGTACTCGAACAGTCTCCGTCCGGCTCAGATCGACGCGCTCGCCGCCGACGGGTACCTGCCGCGGGCGAAGTTTGTCGCCCTGCACGAGGTCACCTCCTCGAACCGCCTGGATGCGGGCCGGGAGCTGTTCCGATTCCAGTGCAGCCCCTGTCACACCATCGACGGCTACAACGGGATCCGTCCGCTGATCCGCGGATGGAGGGAGAGCTTCATCGCGCTGCAGCTCCGGAACCTGGATGAGCTGAAGGGATTCATGCCGCCGTTCGCCGGAACGGACGAGGAGCGCCGCGCCCTCGCGCACTACCTCGCCTCGCTCTGGGGGTTTCCACCGGAGGAACATCCGGTCCCGCTCCAGGAGGGGAACGAATGAATCCGGTCTTGCCGCCGGTCGACCCGTTGCCGCTGCCCGCGCCGGTCTGGCTGATCGTCCTGCTGCAGACGGTGACGTTCATCCTGCACCTGCTCGCGATGAACCTCCTGATGGGAGGAGGGGTGCTGGCGGCGATCTCCGGCGCGCGCGGAAAGGCGAACGTTCCCCACCACCGCAAGCTCGCCGAGACGATCGGCGGGATCCTGCCGGTCGTGACCGCCGCGACGATCACCCTCGGGATCGCGCCGCTGCTGTTCATCCAGGTCCTGTACGGGAGGTTCTTCTTCACGTCGAGCATCCTGCTCGCCGTCCCCTGGATCCTGGTGATCGTGCTGCTGTGTCTCGCCTACTACGGACATTACTTTTCCGCGTTGTCGGAGACGGTTCGGCGAGAGCGGTTTCTCTGGGTCGCCTGGCTATCGGCGTTGTTCGTGATCGCGATCGGCTTCATCTATACGAACAACCTGACCCTGATGCAGACGCCGGAACGGTTCCGCGAGCTGTATCTGTCGGGGCGGAGCGGGTTGCGCCTGAACCTCGCGGAGCCGACGCTACTCCCGCGATTCCTGCACTTCTTCGTCGCCTCCCTCGCGGTCGCGGGACTCGGAACGCTCCTGATCGGCCACCACGCTCGGCGGCGGGGGGATCCGAAGTTCGGCACCTGGGCGGCGCGGTACGGGATGGTCTGGTTCGCGGGGGCGACGATGGTCCAGGTGCTGGTCGGGTTCTGGTTCCTGCTGAGCCAGCCCGACGCGATCCGCGCCGCGTTCCTCGGGGGCAGCATCGTCCACACGGTCCACCTGTTCGGGGCGGCGTTCCTCGCGCTGGCCGCCGTCTTTCTCATCGTCATGAAGCCCGACTCACGTCGCCATTTCTGGATCTCCGCGGCCCTGCTCGTCGTCACGGTCGTCGTCATGGTTCTCGTCCGCCACTGGGTGCGGCGGTTCATGATCGGGGACGTCGACGGGTTCGAGCAGATGAGCGTGGAGACGCAATGGGGCGTGCTGCCGATCTTCCTGGTGCTGTTCGTCGCTTCGCTGGGAGTGATCGGTTGGATGCTGCGACGGATGCGGATCGAGAGCGGCGCTACTCCGGATCGGATCGACTGACCGGGCGCGGGTCCCGACCGGCGACCACGTAGAGACCGAGATCTCCGGTCTCCCCGTCGCTCCGGAAGCGGTCCCGGACCCGCAGCCCCGCGCCGGAGAGCAACTCCCGGAGCTCCTCCGGGGACAGCTCGTGAACGTACCGGAGGCCCCGGCCTCCCTCGCGCCAGTCGAGGAGTCGATCGCCCGGATCGACCTCGCATTCCCGGATCCCGATCTCCGACCAGGGCACGATCCGGCGCCGGAACCGCTCCAGGTGCAGGAACTGCCAGACGGAGACCGCCAGCGCGCCGTCCCGTGCGAGCAACGCCGCCGCCTCGCCGAGCAGCCGCTGCCGCAGGTCGTCCGACGGAATGTGGTGGAGCACCGAGAAGAGGAGGATCGCATCGAAGCGCCGCCCGGTTAGACCCGCCTGCGCGATCCATCCCGGGTCGGAGAGGTCGGCGCGGCGGAGATCGAGCGGCGGATCCCCGCCGGCGCGCGCCCCCAGCAGGTGCGGGCTGACGTCGACGCCGACGTACGTCCCGGACCGGCCGGCGAACGGCACGGGGAGCGTTCCGTCGATGAGCGCCCGGCCCACCCGCCCATCGCCGCAGCCGAGGTCGAGAATCGAC
>WJJW01000432.1 GCA_014729455.1 Candidatus Eiseniibacteriota bacterium | reverse complement strand
CGTCGAGGCGATCGAGGAGATCCCGGCCACCGCGTTCCCCTGCATGGTCGAAAGCCATCTCGACGGTCAGGAGTTCTCCTGCGAGGTGTTCGTCCACCAGGGTCGGATCGCCTTCCTGAACATCAACGAGTACATCCACTTGGGCTACAGCCAGCTCTTGCCCCCCACCCCGGACCTCGAGGCGCACCGGCCGCGGATCCGCAAGGAGATCGAGAAGCTCATCGCCACATTCGAGATCGAGCATGCGCTCCTCCATCCGGAGTACTTCCTCGACGGCGCCGGGGAGCTGAACTTCGGGGAGGTCGCCGCCCGGATCCCGGGGGGGCACATCTTCGACCTGATCCAGCGGGCCTATGGGTTCGATCCGTTCGCGGGCCAGATCCTCTGCTGCGACCCCGAGACCGATCCGGAGGAGATCGCCTCGTTCTTCCCCGACGAGGTGAAGGGCAAGCGGATGCACGCGGGCAACCTTCTCGTCTACCCGAAGAAGAAGCAGGTGACCTCGCTGGCGATCCCCCGGGAACTCGAGGAGGAGCCGTACTACCTCAAGCACGACCTCTTCGAGCCGGTGACGTCCAAGGTCCAGGATCGGGTCGGCTTCGGCAATCACTATGGACACATCGATTTCGCCGGCGAGGATCCGGAGCGTCTGCGGGAGATCCTGGTCCGCTTCGAGCAGCTGGACTACTACGAGTGAGAGACGGAGCGGAACGTCCGTCGATCGGGACGGGAGACGAAGGGATCCGACTCGGGCGGAGGATCGAGGCGTTCGAGACGGCGGTCGATGAGCTGGCCGCCGCTCCCCCCTTCGCCAAGGCGCGCTATCAGACCCAGGTCCATCGTCTCGCCGGCGAGCTCCTCGACAGCGACGCGGGAATCCGAAGACTGCTCGCGCTCTCTCCGAGGATCTCCGACGCCGGAACGTTCCACGGAGGCCCCTGGGAGCACGCCTCGCGGCTTCTCCCGCGCCTGGTCGGCTACGGGCTGCGCGGCGAAGGCGTCCACCCGACCATCGAAGCGCTCAGCGAACTGCGGATGCTGGCCATCGCGACGGGGGCACACCGGGAGGACGGGGTCGGCGCCGAGGAGGCGGAGCGCTTTCTCCAGCAGGTCTGCGTACAGAATCTCGATCTGATGTTCCCCACCGCGAGCGAGGAACACCGGGCGAGGGCGAAGATCTACGGCCGCGCCGAACGGCTGCTGAACCTGATCCGGGAGAACATCTCGGTCGCTGGATTCGGGGCGACCCTGATCGACGAGATCGAGACGATCGGCGCCCAGCGTCCGATCCTCACCCACCGGGTGCAGAAGCTCCTCGAGCTGGCGCGGCAGCTCCCCCAGGGAACGCTCTCCGAGAGGCTCCAGGGTCGCCTCGGAATCTATCTCCGGGCGACCGGAGCGGTGACGAAGGCCAGCGCGGAGGCGGGCACACCGGAGCGGTACGGAGAGGCACTGCGGAGAATGCCGGAGTCGGAGATCGACTCGGAAGCGAGGGAGTTCTCCCGTTCGCTCCACGCGACCGGCCTCGGCAGTCCCTTCCATTCGATCCTGATCCGTCACCTGCGGGAGAGGATTCCGGGAAAGCTGGAGACGGTTCTGGGGCTCCAACCGGTCGGCGCCGCCTGTCTGAACGAGAATCGCGACCTGGTCCACGCGGTCGTCGACGCCGCGATCCGCTCCGGCACGGAGTGGTGCGTGCTCGGGCTGGCGCAAGCTCTCGACCGCGGTCTGTTCTCGCGACCGGAGATCCGCGCGGGAATGAGGAGGGTCCTCACGGTCCCTCTCACTCCGGCGGTCCAGCGCCGTTTGCTGGCTCTCGGACGGGACGCGCCGGGCCTCGACGCCCGCGCCCTCTTCGTCGCCGGGACGGTGAGCGTCCTCGGGATGCCCCTCGGCATCGACCAGGGAAACAACCCGACCTGTCAGGCCGCGCGGGGTCTCAGCCTGTGGAGCCAGCATGCTCCCGGCCTGCTGCTGAAGATCCTCGTCCGGGCGGCGCGGGACGGGGTGTTGCACACCCACTTCGAGCAGCACGAGCTGATCATCCGGGACGAGCCGGATCACGAGGCCGGCCGCCAGCTCGATCTGGACCTCGACCCCGTCTCGGCCGTGCTCGTCCCCCTGCTCGACCGTCTCTACGCCCAGCTCATGGTCCTCGCGCAGGGCCGCGCGTTCGACGCCCATCGATGGGTCAACCCGGCGATGTACGGAAACTGGGTCCCGGGCGGCTTCAGCGCGGCCTTCGATCCGATCACCGGCGCGGTGAGCGGACACGAGGGGTTCGTGCGCCTGTTCTACGCCACGCACCATCCGACCTACAACGGGGGCTACGATCTCCTCTACCCCAATCCGGTCGGCATCATCATCACGGACGTGCACGGCAACATGCTGGGATACCACGCGATCTCGATCCAGAGGATCGCGGAGGGACCCGACGGAGGCATCCGCGTCTACTTCTTCAATCCGAACAACGAGGGCAGGCAGCGATGGGGACACGGCGTGGCGCCGACGGTGGCGGGCAACGGCGAGGCTCCCGGAGAGTCCTCCCTGCCGTTCGACCAATTCACCTCCCGGCTCTACGCGTACCACTACGATCCCTACGAGAAACGAGAGGAGGGCCGTGTGCCCGCCCCGCTGGTCGCTGAGATCACCCGCATGGCCCGGGAGAGCTGGGGCCGGGCCGTCACGTGGATCCCCTCGCCCTGAGGGTCTGGAAGGAGCACTCGCAATGGTCAGGCACTCTTCTCGGATCGAGCTGAGCCTGGGCGCCCTGGCGGCGAATCTCCGGTTCCTGGATATCCTGACCGGTTCGAAGTGCGAGGTCGTTCTCGTCGTCAAGGCCAACGCATACGGCCACGGCGTCACCGAGATCGTCCCCATGGCCGAGAAGGCGGGGGTGCGTCGCTTCGCCGCCGCCTCGTGCCACGAGGCGCAGCTCGTCTCCGAGGTGTGCAGCGAGAAAGCGGTGATCATCATCATGGGGATCCTCTACGACGAGGACCTCGCCTGGGTGATCGAGAACGGGATCGAGTTCTACGTCTTCGACATCGTCCGGCTGCGCAAGGCGGCCGAGGTCGCGCGGTCGATCGGGGGGATCGCATCGATCCACCTCGAAGTGGAGACGGGGGGGAACCGAACCGGCCTCGACCGGTCCGATCTCACCGAAGCGCTGCGCATTCTGCGCGAAAACCCTCGGCACCTCCGGTTCGCCGGTCTGTGCAGCCACCTCGCCGGGGCGGAGACGCTCGCCGCCACCTTCCGGATCCGGAAGCAGATCGAGCAGTTCGAGGCGATCCGGAAGCGCGTTCAGAAGGGGCGGATGCGGCCCGAGAAGATCCACCTCGCCAGCTCGGCCGCCGCGATCACGATCCCCGAGGTCGCCTACGACCTCGTGCGGATCGGAACGGCGGCCTACGGGATCTGGCCCAGCCCCGACGTCCAGAACCTGTACCTCACGAGAACGACCGGCCGGAACGCGAATCCCCTGAGCCGGGTGATGTGCTGGAAGACCGACGTGATGCACACCAAGAAGGTCGCCAAGGACGAATTCATCGGCTACGGCACCTCCTTCCAGGCGCCGCGCGAAATGCGGATCGCCGTGATGCCGCTCGGGTACGCCAACGGCTATCCGCGTGAGATGTCGAATCGGGGACACGTCCTGATCCGGGGGCGCAAGGCGCCCGTCGTCGGGTCGGTCAACATGAACATGTTCATCGTCGACATCACGCACATTCCCGGCGTACGTGTCGGAGACGAGGTCGTCCTGATCGGTCGCCAGAAGAGCAACGTCATCTCGCTGCGGTCGTTCTCCGAATTCTCCAGCGCGCTCAACAACGAGTTCGTCAGCCGCCTGCCCGCCGCCATCCCCCGGCAGGTCGTGCGATAGACCGTCCGCGCCGCCCCGTTCCTTCCCGGCCTCCCGTCCGATTCCCCGTGCACTGGGAGCAGCAGACCTGCTAAACTCTGATGTTCACGGATCTGATCCCTCGGGGGTCCGGTCATCGGTTCGTCCTCGCGCCTCCCCGGCGGAATGATCGATGGAGGATCCATGTCGTCGCATCGTCCCGTGCTCGGTCGCCTCCTGAGCCCCCTTCTCCTCCTGGCCGGCCTCCTCTGGCTGTCGAGCGCCTCGCCCGGGCGCGCCGGGGAGCTGGATCCGGAGTTCGCGACGACCGTCGCACGCGCCTCGACCGATGCCTCCCTCTCCGGCCTCGTCATGCTCCGCGCGCAGCCCGATCTCGAGGCGGTGGAGAGGAGGTTGACGACTCTCGGTCAGCGCTCCCGGTGGCGGCGGCACCAGCACGTCGTCGCCCATGCACAGGAGCTCGCGGCCCGCACGCAAGCCGACCTTCTCGTCCACCTCGAGTCGCTCCGATCGAGCGGGCGGGTCCAGAGCGTCCAGTCGTTCTGGGTCAGCAACCTCGTCGTCGTCGACGCGATCCCGGAGGTCTTCCTCGGGCTGGCGGATCGCGACGACGTCGGAACGATCTACGAGAACGGCGCGATCGAGCTTCGAGAAGGCCTCGACGCCGTCGACCTCGAGCGTGACGCCGGGATCCGCGAGCTCCCCGACGCGCTCGTCTGCGTCAACGTCGGTCCGGCGTGGGATCTCGGCTACCGCGGGCACGGGCGCGTGGTGGCCGACTTCGATACCGGGGCCGATGCCGATCATCCGGCTCTTGCCGACCGCTGGCGCGGCGCGCAGGAGGGAGTCGCGTGGTGGGAGGCCTGGAAGGATCCCTACACGGACACGACCTATCCGTACGACGCCGGAACGCACGGAACGCACACGCTGGGGATCATGGTGGCCGAGGAGCCCGACGGCACCCCGATCGGGGTCGCCCCCGAAGCCCGGTGGATCGCCGCGGGAATCCTGATCGGCTTCAACGTGAGCCACATCATCGAGTGCTACCAGTGGGCCGTCGATCCGGACGGAAACCCGGGGACGATCGAAGACGTTCCCGACGTCATCAACAACTCCTGGGGAACCAGCCACGACTGCGACCAGACCTTCTGGAACGCGATCGACGTCGTCGAGGCGGCCGGGATCGTCAACACGATCGCGGTCGACAACACGGGACCCGGGTACGCGACCGTCAACTCGCCGGAGAGCCGCGCCGCCTCTCCGACCGTCAACTTCGGCGTCGGCAACGTCAATCCGCACGTCGAGGGGTACCCGATCTCGGTCTCGAGCGGTCGCGGTCCCTCTCCCTGCGACGACGCCGCGATCAAGCCGGAGATCACCGGCCCGGGGACCTCGATCTACTCGACCCTCCCGGGCGGCAATTACGGCACCAAGACCGGCACCTCGATGGCGTGTCCGCACGTCTCGGGGGCGGTGGCGATCCTCCGGCAGGTCAACCCGGACCTGACCGTGGAGGAGATCAAGACGATCCTGATGGAGACCGCCTTCGACCGGGGCGACCCCGGAGAGGACAACGCCTACGGCTGGGGGATCGTCGACGTCGGCTCGGCGGTCGAGGCGGCGCTGGGAACGCTGCCGCTCCTCCCTCCGCGCAACCTCGTGGCCGAGACGATCGAGCAAGATGTCCGCCTGACCTGGGAACCGCCGGAGGAGCTGCGGGCCGACGATCCCCTCCTCGCCTACCGGATCTACCGCGCCCCGCTCGACGAACCGTTCGGGAACGAGCCGATCTCCGAGATTGCCAGCTTCCAGTCGAACCTCGTCTACACCGATCCCGATCTGCCGGAAGGGAGCTACCACTACGTGGTGACCGCCCGCTACGCCAGCGGCGAGAGCGGTCCCTCGAACGAGGCGACCGCGTTCCTCGTGCCGCCCGCCGGCGCGGAGGAGGCGATCCTGGGAGCGGGAGGGGCCGGCCTCCACGTGGCGCCGAACCCGTTCAATCCGGCCACGATCGTCCGGTACACGGCGCGGGTGGAGGGTCCGCTCCTCGTCACGGTCCACGACGCCGGCGGGGCGCACGTGAAGACCCTCGTGCGCGCCGAGCGGGCCGGGATCGGCGAGCAGGCGGTCGTCTGGGACGGAACGAACGACGAAGGGCGCGAAGTCGCCAGCGGAACCTACTTCGTCCGCCTCGAGCAGACGGACCGAATCGCGACCCGGTGCGTCTCCCTGCTGAAGTGAAAGGAGAATCAGGATGATCCGCACCACGGCAAGGATCGCCGGCCTTCTCACCCTCCTGCTTCCGCTCCTGGGCTCCGGGGCGACGCCGGCCCGGGCGGGCGTCCCGAAGACGATCGTCCTCGAGGAGTTCGGCACCGTCTACTGAGGAGACTGCCCCGAAGCCCGGTGCGGGCTCGACGTCATCCAGAGCGAGTTCGGCGATCAGGTCCTCCGGTTCGAGCATTTCAGCTTTCCGGAGGGACCGTTCACGATTCCCGAGACGATCGCGCGGGGGGCCTTCTACGGGGTCGGCGGGACGCCGCACGTGCGGATCGACGGGCTCTATGAGGAGATCGGGGCGACCGACTGCGAGACGATGGCGAACCGCTACCGCTCGTGGGTCGAGAAGCGTCTGGCGCTGACCGAAGGAGAGAGCCCGGTCGCGATCGAGGGGGAGTGGATCCCCGCCCCCGATGCGCTGCGCATCCGCGCGACCTTCCGTCTCGTCGAGGAGGCGGGGCTCTCCGATCTCGTCGCGGTGCTCCTGCTCTTCGAGAACGACGTCTCGCAGTACGTCGGACCCGGATCGCCCGAGGTGTGGCAGAACGTCACCCGCGCGATCCACGAGGAGGCGATCACGCTCTCCGGCGAGGGGGACGAGGTCGCGCTCGAGACGATCCTGCCGGTCGACGGGGATTGGGTGCTCGACAACGTCCAGGCCGTCGCGTTCCTCCAGCAGACCTCCGGCGAGAAGCCGATCGTCCAGGGGGCCGCCCTGCCGGCGAATCCGGACTTCGCCTTCGATCCTCCGAAGGTCCGCTCGGTACCGGGCGGCGAAGGAGTCGCCCTCTTTCGCGCGCAGCTCTCCAACCTCCGCCCCGAGGAGGACCTCCTCACGCTCTCCGTGGACTCGCCCTTCGGCGACTGGCCGGCGGAGATCGTCGTCGAGGGTCTCGCCGATCCGCACGCGGAACCGGTCTCGATCCCGATCGGACCGGGCGAGTCGCGTGCGGTCACGGTCCGGGTGACCACCGACGAGACACGGGAGATCCGCTCGGGCACGTTCGCGGTCCGCTCCTCGCTCTCCGACCGCACGCAGACGGTCCCGATGCGCGTCTTCAACGGGAGCCGATCGATCCTGCTCGTCGACGACGACGCGGGACAGACCGACGAGGAGGCGTTCGTCACGATCTTCGAGGAGACGGACCGGCTCTACGAGCACTGGGACGTCCGCCTCGGCATGGAGGACGTCGCGCCGACGTTTCGCGAGATGTTCGGATTCGATCTCGTCGTCTGGGCGACCGGGTGGAGCGACTGGCCGCTGATCTCGTGGGACGACCAGCGGGCGATGGACCAGTACCTCGCCTCGGGCGGCGGTCTGTTCCTCGCCAGCCAGGAGTACCTCGACCGTCTCTGGTGGACCCCGAATTTCTTCACCGAGGAGGTTCTCGACCTCGAGGGATGGGAGATCGACCTCGGCTACGAGGAGCTCGTCGGGATCGCCGGCGATCCGATCGGCCACGGCCTGTCGTTGCCGCTCGAGCTTCCCGATCCCGGCTATGCCGAAGGGGACGGGCTCGGTGCCGGTCCGGCGGCGATCCCCTTCCTTCGCTTTCCCGGGGGCGAGACCGCCGCGATCCGCCGGGCGCTTCCGGACGGGGGCCGGGTCGTCTTCCTCGCCACCTGCTTCAACGGGATCCGGGCGGACGATCCCGATCCGAACAACCGGCGGGTCGTGCTGGATCGGGTTCTTGCCTGGCTTCTCGAAGGACAGCCGAGCGGCCTGGCGGTCGGCCAGCCGCAGGCGGATCCCCTCGTGGGCACGGCGTTTCCGAACCCCTCCTCCGGAGAGACGCGCGTCGGATTCGACGTGCCGGCGCGGGCGGCCGGGCGGCCGGTCCGCGCGGTGGTCTTCGATGCGACCGGCCGGCGGGTCCGGGCCCTCCGAGATACCCCCGCGGAGGCGGGCTCCCACACGATCCTGTGGGACGGTCGGGACGGCGCCGGGCGGGACATGGCGCCGGGCGTCTACCTCCTCCGCGTCGAGATCGCCGGCGGGGTCGAGACCCGCAAGCTGCTGCGCCTGGACTGACGCACCCGGCCGCTCAACGCAGGACGCAGATCCGACCCGTCTCTCCCCCGGGCTGCCGGACGAGGTAGATCCCGGCCCCGACGGACCGCCCGTTCTCGTTCTTCAGATCCCAGACCAGCACCGAGGGCGAATCGCTCTCCGGGGCGAGATGGCGAACGCGGCGGCCGTCGACCGCGTAGATGATCGCCTCCGGCCGGCCATCCGGACGGCCGGCCAGCAGGATCCGGACCGGTCCCTCCACCACGGGGTTCGGAGAGACGAAGGAGACCGGTTCGGACGTCTCCGGCGGAGCGAGCGGCACGATCCGCTTGCGTTCGAACGGGACCGGCCCGCCCTCGAACCGGAAGAACAGGGCGATCTGACCGGCGGTCTCCCCCCGCGGGATCCCCACCCGACCGAGCGGCCCGCTCCGGATCGAGTCGCCGGGGGCGATGGGCGGCAGCTCGGCCAGCGACGGTTCGAGGATCGTGACGCGGGGATCGGCGCTCGCGATCGACATGGTCATCGCCGGTGACGCCGCGGATCCGTCGTTCCGGATCCACAGGCTGATCTCCCCCTCCTCGTTCCACTCGGGAATCCCGTCGCCGAACGCGCCGTCCGCCCAGTCGAGACCCGCGATCCGCAGGCGATCGCGCTCCAGGCCGAGCGCACGCAGGCCGTCCGGCACACCCCATCCCCGGTTCTGGTCGGGAGCCTCCGCCGCGTCGCCCGCCTCCTTCAGGGCCGCCAGCAGCGAGTCCGGCGTCCAGTCGGCGCGCGCCTCCAGGAGGAGCGCCGCCAGACCGCTGACCAGGGGGGTCGCGAGCGAGGTCCCGCTGGTTCGGGTGAGCGAGTCGGGGTGGCTCGAATCGGCGCACTGCGTGAAATAACCGAGGGCGCAGACGTCCGGCTTGATCCTCCCGTCTCCGGTCGGTCCGCGGCTGCTGAAGCCGGTCACCGATCCGGAGAAATCGACCGCGCCGACCGCCGCCACTCGCTTGCCGTCGGCGGGGGCGTTCAGCGTTCCGGGATCCGGACCGTCGTTGCCCATCGCGGTGACCACGAACAGGCCGCGCGCGGCCGCGGTGTCGGTCGCCACGGTGATCGGCAGCGTCTCGCCGTCGAGCTCGTCGAGACCGTAGTCGCCGTCGGGAAACCCGTAGCGGTAGCCGAGCGAGGTGGAGACGAGATCGGCCCCGAGGCTGTCGGCCCACTCGAGCGCCGCGATGTAGTGATCCTCCTCGAGATGCACCTCCCGGCGGATGTCCTCGGTCTTGGCGAGAACGAACGTCGCCCGGTAGGCGGCGCCCAGATGCCTTCCCTGCAGGAACCCGCCGATCGTCGACCAGGTGAGGGTGCCGTGGCGGTCGGCGCTCGGGGTGTCGAGCGGATCGCCGGGATCGTGCTGCACGTCACCGTCGCCGTTGACGAAGTCCCGCTCGGCGACGAGGTCCAGGTCGGCCAGCGACGCGTGGTCCTTCCGAAACCCGGTGTCGAAGACGGCGATCATCACCCCCGCGCCGCTGTAGCCGCGCCGATGGAGCTCCGGCACCCCGAGCATCTCGAGCTGTTCCCAGGAGCCGGCGTAGTCGGCGCCCGCCAGCGAGGCGGGATCGGTGTCGCCGGGACCGCCGCGCGTTTTGCCCGAGGACCGGGGGACCGGACCGCGCGCGGGTCGGTGCGGGCGTTCCTCGATCGGACGGACGTAGCGCCCGACGGGACGGACCGAGCGAACCCGGGAATCGGCGGAAAGGGCGCGCGCCTCCGCGCGGGTGAGATCCGCCGAAACGGCGCGCAGCCAGCGCGAGCGATGCCGGATCTCGATCCCCCGTTCCGTCAGGG
>WJJW01000053.1 GCA_014729455.1 Candidatus Eiseniibacteriota bacterium | reverse complement strand
CTCCGGTGCGAGTCGCGGACCGGCGCGGCGGAGTCGGCCTGCCGGGAGGCGGTGCAGCTCGCGCTCCAGGTCTGCCCGCCGATCCCGCCGCATCGGTGGTTCGGTCCCGCCGCGATTCTGCGGCGCTGGGCGGATCTCCTGTTCGATCAGGGGCTGGAGGCGGAGGCGGCCCGGCATCTCCGCCGGGCGTTCGATCTGATCGGAGACGGCGACCACGAGGAGCGTGGACGGCTCCTGCTCCTCGACGCGAGGGTGCGGCTGAAGCAGGGCGACGAGGAGGCCGGCCACCGGAGGATCGCGGAGGCGGAACGGATCTTCCGGCGCGGCAACCGGATCGCGGCGCTGGCGGAGGCGCTGCTCCTGCGGGGCGAGGCGGTCGGGCTCTCCTCGGCCCGGATCGCAGACCGGTGCGCGGCGCGCGACAAGGTCTTCGAGGCCTGCGCGCTCTTTCGTCGCCTGGGGCGGACGCGGGAGACCGCCTCCTGCGAGCGCTGGCTCGAAGCGCTGCGTCCCCGTGCGCCGGAGCAGGAGCTGGAGCGGATCCGGGGTCGCAAGCTCCCGCGCGTTCCTCGTTCCCGGCGGCTCAGCCGGCTCGGTTTCGTGACGGCCGACCCGCGGATCCTCCAAGCGATCGCGCCGCTCGAATCGCTGGCGCGCACGCGGATTCCGATCCTGGTCCTGGGGGAGAGCGGGACGGGCAAGGAAGTGCTCGCCCGCGCCCTGCATCGGGCGGCGGGCGGCCGAGGCCCGTTCGTGGCGGTCAACTGCGGCGCGCTTCCGTTCGAGCTGCAGGAGAGCGAACTGTTCGGACATGCCCGCGGCGCGTTCACGGGCGCGATCGCGGAGAAGATGGGGCTGTTCGAGGCGGCCGACGGCGGAACGCTCCTGCTCGACGAGATCGGAGAGATGTCGGCGCGCGCGCAGGTGAAGCTCCTGCGGATCCTGGAGCTGGGGGAGGTCCGGCGGGTCGGGGAGACCCGGACCCGGACCGTCAAGGTCCGGGTGATCGCGGCGACGAACGCCGACCTGAGGGAGGAGATCCGGGCCGGGCGGTTCCGGACCGATCTGTATTACCGGCTCGGCGGGCTGGAGGTCACCCTTCCGCCCCTCCGGGAGCGATTGGGGGACGTCCCGCTGCTCGCCGCCCACTTCGCCCGCACGTTCACGAACGACGGTCCGCTCGAGCCGGAGATCGCCCCCGAGGCGCTCGATCTCCTGCTGCGCCACACCTGGCCGGGCAACGTCCGCGAGCTGCGGTTCTGTGTCGAGAAGGCGGCGGCCCTCACCAGCGCCTTGGGACGGACACGCATCGAGGCCGACTGCATCGACCTCGATCCGATCGATCCGGCGCCGGCTGCGGAGCGGGAAGTCGCGCCGGAGGAGGACCAGGTCCGCACGATCGGCCTGGACGGCTACATCGAGAACATCGAGCGCCGGCTGATCCTCAAGGCGCTGGAGGAGAGCGGCTGGAACCGGACGCGCGCGGCCCGCGCCCTCGGAGGGATCAGCCGGACGACTTTGATCGGGAAGATGAAGCGGCTGGGGCTCTTCCCCGGACCTGCGCGAAAGGAGGAGGAACAGGATGCGGATTCGGAGCTGGAGGAGGGGGCGACGCCCGAGTGATCACCCGGTCGGGGACGGCGCGATCCGGGCGCACGCGGCGACCGCAGGATCAAGACGATGTGAATCGATGCCGGTTTCGCGCGATGAGCAGGTAGAGGCGCTGCCCGATTCGCTCCGCTCCGGGAAGATGGAGAAGGGGCGCGACCGGCCAGAGGAGAGGCAGGTGCCGGGAAAGCGCGCGGAACGCCGCGTAGCCGGCCTCGACCCGCCCGTCGGGCAGGACGACGTGGAGCTGCTCCCGGGCGCGTTGCGGATCGATCCCGCGGAGCCGTTCGCCCATCCTCTCCCGCACCCGGTCCCAGGGGTGGAGCCCGACCAGCTCCAGCCGATCGAGCCAGTCGAGCCGCTTCAGATTCCGGGCCGTGTCCCTGCAGAAGGGACAGCGGTCGTCATGGAGGACGGCGATCCGGTCCCGGGCCGGCCTCCGATCCGCCGCGTCGATTTCGCGGTTGCCACGCTTCACGCTCTCCCCTTATGTTGGCGGTACACGAGAAAGGAGGTGGTCCAAATATGATACAAGCGACCCGTGAGGTGCCTGAACGCTAGGCGACCCGGCGTGATCTGTTGACCGTGGGCCGGGTCGCCCGCGGAAACCCAACAGGTAACCGAACCCAGGGGTTCCCGGATTGGTCGTCCGGGACGGGATCCGAAAGGATCGTGAAGAGCCCCTGGGTTTCCTCCTGCCCGGGAGAACGAGCGCCCCCCTCGCGCCGTCCCCTTCCCCTTCTTCGATCCTAGCGAGACAGGGTGAGCTTGCGCGTCGTCTCCCCCCGCGCGGTTCGCATCCGCACGAAGTAGGTCCCGGCCGCCAGGCCGCGGAGATCCCAGACGACGCCGTGACGGCCGGCGTCGCGTTCCTCGCCGGCGAGACGAGCGACCCGCCTCCCGCGGACGTCGAAGGTCTCCACGAGAGCCGGACCCGGCGCGGCGAGATCGATGGCGAGGGTGATCCGTCCGAGACGCGAGACCGAGACGGGATGCGGATGGACCGGAAGGATCCGGTCGCGCGCGGGACGGCTCGGCTCGGGCTCGACCGGCGTGACCGCGTCGAGGAATCCGATCGGCTCGAAGTGCTCGAAGAGGACGTCGGCGGCGACGGTCTCGCTCGCGCCGAAGTGGTGGCGCAGGACCTCGGCGTACACGCTCCGGAAGTCGTGCTGGAGGAGCAGGTTCCCGTACGGGTCGAGATCCGACAGGTCGGGATTGTGTCCGAAGATCCCCCCCTGCACGTCCCGTCCGAACGCGAACAGGGGCGCCGCGCTTCCATGATCGGTGCCGAGGCTGACGTTCTCCGCCACGCGCCGGCCGAACTCGGAGGTGGTCAGCGCGACCACCTTCTCGTCGAGCCCTTGATTGGCGAGGTCCTGCAGGAACGCGGCGACCGACTGCCCGATGCTCGCCATCAGCACGTCGTGCGGCCCGGCCTGCCCGGCGTGTGTATCGAATCCGAACTCCGCGGTCAGGAAGACCGGCGTGTCGAGCCCGCCGCTGATCAGCTTCGCGACGATCTCGAGCTGGAGCCCGAGCGCGCTGCCCGGATACGCGACCGTGTTCGTTCCGTTCTCCGCCGCCGCCTGGATCGCCTCCGCGTACTCGAAGCTCTCGATGTCGATCTGCCGGGCGTACGCCAGCTCCTCCCCGCCGCGCGTGTCGGGCAGCTCGTCGTTCCACGGCCCGGAGTAGTTCGCGTTGACGAGGCTGTAGAACGTGTCCGGATTGTCCACGACGACCCCGGTGACCCCCCGCTCTCCGGTCAACGGGACCCGGTGGGCGAACGACTGCTGAAGGGCGAACGGGGAGTCGGGGAGGTGGTTCGGGAACGAGGGGAACATCCGTTCCAGGAACCGCGCGAGCCAGCCGGTCTCGACGGTCTCGTCGCTGTCCGAGGCGCTGAACCAGATGTCGGTCGAGCGGAAGTGCGACAGGTTCTGGTCGGGATACCCGACCCCCTGGATCACGGCCATCCGCCCGTTCTCGTACAGGCTCGAGAGGGGAGCGAGCGACGGATGGAGCCCGGTCCCGCCGGCGATCGGGACCGCCTGATCCGGAGGGATCGCCAGGTTCGGCCGCGCCTGGTAATAGAGCGGATCCTGGAACGGGACGACCGTGTTCAGACCGTCGTTGCCGCCGTTCTGGTGGATCAGGACGAGGGTCCGCCCGGCGAAGGCCCGTCCGGCGTCGGCGAGCGCGGGTCCGCCTCCGAGCACGCCGGGGGAAAGCAGCCCGCGCAGCGTCGGGGGAACGAGCAGTCCGGCGGCGGAGAAGCGCAGCATCCGGTGGAGCAGTTCGCGTCGATTCATTTCAGCTGGAAGTCGGGCAGCCGCATCGCCAGGCGAAGGAGCCCTTGGATCCGATCCTCGGCCTCCGGAATGCCGAGGTTCCATTCCCACGGTTCGGCCCCCTGCAGGAGCTCGTCGAGCATCCGCTGGCGGACCAGCTCGGTCGGCTCCATTCCGAAGAAGTGGAGGGCCACGTCGTCGATGAGCTGGTAGGGATCGTTCGGATCCCTCCAGGTGGCGGCCAGCGCCATCACGTCCGCCTGCATTCCGATGTCGAACCCGGAGACCTCCCCGTCGATCAATCCGACGTCCAGGGTCTTCCGCCACGGCATCGTATAGGTGTTCAGCCAGCTCCGGTATCCCGGCCAGCCGGCCACGTTCGGAGGCTCGAACAGGATGTGCCCCTGGATCACCATCGCGTAGAGCGCCCAGACCGCCGGCCCGCCCTCCAGATCCTGGAAGTCGGTCCCACCGATCCCCAGCGCGCGGACGAGGCCGGCCGACCGGTCGATCCCGTCGCAGAAGACCGATCCCCGGTACTCGGGATCGAAGAAGTGCTCGCTCGCGAAGATCCGCTCGAGCACCGGGGCGATCTCGTAGTCGTTCTGGCGGAGCGTCTGGGCGAGATCCTCGACGAGCGCCTCGTCGGGATGCTCGTCGACGAACCACCGGTAGAGCTTCCGCACGAGGAAGCGGGCGGTTTCCTCCTGCTCGAAGAGGATCTCGACGATGTCGGGCCCGTACCACGGCCCCTCCTGGCCGAGGAACGTCTTCATGCCGTAGTCGTGCCACTCGGGGACGAAGACGCTGGTCACGCCGTCGAACGTCGCGTATCCGGTGAACGCCCGGGAGGCGGCGACGACGTCCTCCTGCGTGTACTGGTCGAGACCGAGCGTGAACAGCTCCAGCAGCTCGCGGGCGAAGTTCTCGTTCACGTCGCCGACCCGGTTCTGGTTGCCGTCGAGCCAGATCAGCATCGCGGGATCGACGCAGATCGCGTCGACCAGATCCCGGAAGGACCCGGTCGCGTGGGTCCGGAACAGCCGGTTCTGGATGTACATCGACTGCGGCAGGGTCACGTCGGACATCGCGGTGGCGAAGTGGTCGTGCCAGAAGAGCGTCATCGCCTCGGTCACCGCGACGTCGGGCTCCTCGACGATCGCTTCCAGCCACCACATCCGCAGCCGCTCTCCACGCTCGCGGTAGACGGTGATCAGCGAGTCGATCATCTCCTGCGTCCAGTCGCTCACGTCGGGGAACGGCTCGGTGGCCCAGGCCCCGGGCGGGGGAGGCGGCAGACGTGGGGTCAGGAGCAGATCGATCTCCGCCGAGAGCCCCCGGTCGACCGCGGCCGAGATCTCGTCGAACCGCGCCCCGATCGTGGCGCGATGAAGCAGGTGCGCCGCCTGATCGTAGCCGAACGGTCCCCCGTACGGGGACCAGTCGGTCGTGACCGGAGGGGACGCAGGCCGACGCTCCGGGCTCTTCATCGGCTCGAGACGCGGGGGCGCGGCGGTGCGCCCCGCCATCGTGACGGGGCCGGGCTCGAGAGCGCCCGTCGCGCGCGCCGTCTCGAGGACCCGCTGCAGCGTCGCATCCCGTTGCTCGGCGACGTCCGGCGGGACCGCGCCGGCGGGCGATGCCCACGCGAGCAGGATCGCGGCGAGAAGCGCCGGGCCGAGGGGAGAGCGGCGGGTCCGCGGGGGAAGAAACGAGCGCACGGTCAGCCTCCGTGTTTGATGATCCTAGAGATTAGAGGATCGAAAGCGCCGGATCAACCTTCGATTTCGAGCAGCGGCGCCGCCCACGCGCGGAACGCCGCCTCCATCGCGTCGTTCCACTCGTGCCCCCCGTCGATCTCCTCGAATCGGACGGGGAAACCGTGCTCCTCGAGCTCCGCGGCGGACTCGCGCGCTTTGTCGATCGGAACGACGTCGTCGTCCGTTCCATGCAGAAAGAGGATCGGAATCCGCGGGATCTCCCGGATGTCCCGATCGGCGAAGCCGATCCGAATCCGCCCTCCTGCGACGGCGATTCCGCGGAACCGTTCGGCGTGGCGCAGGCCGACAGAGCCGGCGAAGTAGCCCCCCTGCGAGAAGCCGAGGAGAAGCATCCGATCGCGGTCGAGACGGTCGGTCGTCGCGCGCCGGTCGATCAGGCGCAGGAGACGATCCTCGCTCTCCCGCAGGCTGCGGCGGAAGGCCGGCGTGTCCCCCTCGTACAGGTACCAGGCGTGGCCGATCATCCGCAGGCGGCCCATCTTCCGCTCGAGCGGATAGGGCCCCTCCGGGAGGAGCCAGGCGCATCCTTCGTCGGTCATTCCTCGGATCCACCGCGCGAGGATCTCGATCCGCATCGCCATTCCATGGAGGCCGACCACCGTCGGGTACGGCGGTTCGGCGCGATCGGGGAAGAGGGTGACGTCGCGCGGTTCGATCACGAACGAGGTCGAGCCGACCCGCACCCGCTCCGGGGACAGTCCGATCCGTTCCGACAGCGAGGTCCGATCGGCCGTTTCCTCGTTCAAGCCGTCTCTCCGTCTAGAGGAAAGCCGGGTCGCGGTAGACGCCGAAGACCTTGCGGAACACGTTGCAGATCTCGCCGAGCGTCACGTCCGCCTTCACCGCGTCGAGGATCGGGTAGACGATGTTCGCGTCCCCCTTGCAAGCCTCCTCGATCCGCCGGAGCGATTCCTCGGCCACCGCGGCGTTGCGCCGGTTGCGGAGCGCCTGGATCCGTTCGATCTGCCGCCGTTCGACCTCGGCGTCGATCCGCAGCGTCTGGATCGGCTCCTCCTCCTCGTCCTGGTGCCGGTTGACGCCGACGATGATCCGTTCCTCCGCCTCGACCTGCCGCTGGTACCGGTAGGCCGACGCTCCGATCTCGCGTTGCGGATATCCCTGGTGGATCGCGGGGACCATCCCGCCGAGCGCGTCGATCTTCTCGATGATCTCCCACGCCTTCCGCTCGACCTCGTCGGTCAGCCACTCGACGAAGTAGGAGCCGCCGAGGGGGTCGACCGTGTTGGCGACGCCGCTCTCGTCGGCGATCACCTGCTGGGTGCGCAGGGCGATCTTGACCGCCTCCTCGGTCGGCAGGGCGTAGGTCTCGTCTAGCGAGTTGGTGTGCAGCGACTGGGTCCCGCCG
>WJJW01000431.1 GCA_014729455.1 Candidatus Eiseniibacteriota bacterium | reverse complement strand
TGCGCTTCTCCGGCGCCTCGCGGAAGCGATACAGACCGCGCAGGATCCCTTCCCGGGCATCCTCGGGCATCGCCGGCATCGTGAAGTTCTCGTTGTAGAGGGTGAGGTAGTAGAAGATGTCCTCCCCCTCCTCGTACATCCGCCGCATCCCCTCCTCCACGATCACGGCGACCTCGAAGGCCCAGGCCGGGTCGTAGGCCAGACAGGCCGGGTTCGTGGAGGCGAGCAGCAGGCTGTGGCCGTCCTCGTGCTGGAGCCCCTCGCCGTTCAGGGTGGTGCGCCCCGCCGTCCCGCCGAGCAGGAAACCACGACCGCGCATGTCAGCGAACGCCCAGATCGAATCACCGACCCGTTGGAACCCGAACATCGAGTAGAAGAGGAAGAACGGGATCATCGGCTTGCCGTGCGTGGCGTAGGCCGTCCCCGCAGCGGTGAACGAGGCCATCGAACCGGCTTCGGTGATCCCCTCCTCCAGGATCTGCCCGTCGGTTCCCTCCGTGTAGCTCAGCAGGACCTCGTGATCGACCGGCTTGTACCGCTGGCCGAGCGCCGCGTAGATGCGGAACTCGCGGAAGAGCGACTCCATCCCGAAGGTCCGCGCTTCGTCCGGGATGATCGGCACGATCCGCGGGCCGACCTGCTCGTCCTTGAGCAGCTTCCGCAGGAGCCGGACGAACGCCATGGTGGTCGAGACCTGGACCTTCGAGCCCTCCGTCCCGCCATGGAACTCCTCGTAGAGATCCGTCCCCGGAAGCTCGATCGACACCGGAGAAACGACCCGCTTCGGAATCGAACCGTTCAGACGGCGCCGCCGCTCGAGCATGTACCGGACCTCGTCGCTGTCCGGCCCGGGATGGTAGTACGGCGCCTCCTCCAGCTTCTCGTCGGGAATCGGCAGCTCGAGGCGGTCCCGGAAGGTCTTCAGCTCGTCCGCCTCGAGTTTCTTGATCTGGTGGGTTACGTTGCGACCCTCCGCGCCGCCGCCGAGAGTCCAGCCCTTCACCGTCTTGGCGAGGATCACCGTCGGGGCGCCCTCCGACTCGGTGGCGACCTTGTAGGCGGCGAACACCTTGCGGTAGTCGTGCCCGCCGCGGCGCAGCCGCTCCAGGTCCCCGTCGCTCAGGTGCTCGACCATCTTGCGCAGCCGATCGTCGGCTCCGAAGAAGTGTTCGCGGATGTGCGCGCCCGTTTCGGCGGCGTAGCGCTGGTAATCCCCGTCCAGCGTCTCCATCATCCGCTGAACGAGCACGCCGTCGACGTCCTTCGCCAGCAGCTCGTCCCACTCCCGCCCCCAGATCACCTTCAGCACGTTCCAGCCCGCGCCCCGGAAGCTCGCCTCCAGCTCCTGGATGATCTTGCCGTTGCCGCGAACCGGACCGTCGAGACGCTGCAGGTTGCAGTTGATCACGAAGATCAGGTTGTCGAGCCCTTCTCGCGAGGCCAGGGACAGGGCGCCGAGCGTCTCGGGCTCGTCGCACTCCCCGTCGCCGAGAAACGCCCAGACCCGGCTCCTGGTCGTGTCGCAGATCCCCCGGTTCTGCAGATAGCGGTTGAAGCGCGCTTGGTAGATCGCCGAGATCGGGCCCAGGCCCATCGAGACGGTCGGGAACTCCCAGAAATCCGGCATCAGCCGGGGATGCGGGTAGCTCGACAGCCCCGGCGCCAGCGCCTCCCGGCGGAACCGGTCCATGCGCTCCCGGTCGATCCGCCCCTCCAGGAACGCGCGGGCGTAGATCCCCGGCGCGGCGTGACCCTGGTAGAAGATCAGGTCGCCCGCGTCCCCCTCGTCCTTGCCGCGGAAGAAGTGGTTGAACCCGACCTCGTAGAGGCTCGCCGAGGATGCGTACGTCGAGAGGTGCCCGCCGATCCCGGGGAACTCGCGGTTCGCGCGCGTGACCATCGCCACCGCGTTCCAGCGGACGAGACGCCGGATCCGTCGCTCCATCTCCTCGTCGCCCGGGAAGTACGGCTCCTGCTCGGGGCTGATCGTATTGATGTAGCGCGTCTGAACCGTCGGCGGCAGCCCGATGTGACGCAGCCGTGCTTGTTTCAGCAGACGGTAGAGCAGGAACTGCGCCCGGCTCTGCCCGTCTCGCTCGAGCACCCCGTCGAGGGCCTCGATCCACTCCTTCGTCTCCTGCGGATCGATGTCGGGAAGCTGCTGCTTGAACTGCTCGAACATCGTCATCGTCCTCCGGTCCGGATCACGCCCTCCAACCCGCCTTCGAGAGAACCCGATCCAGGAAATGGGCGGCGCTGATCAGGCCGAGATGGGTGAACGCCTGGGGAAAGTTGCCGAGGTGCTCCCCCGCAGGACCCAGCTCCTCGGAGTACAGGCCGAGGTGGTTCGCGTATCCGTGCATCTTCTCGAGATTCAACCGCGCGTCCTCCAACCGACCCGCACGCGCGAGGCACTCGACGTACCAGAACGAGCACATGTTGAAGGTCCCCTCCCGTCCCTCGAGCCCGTCGGGCACCGCCGTGCCGATCTTGTAGCGATGGACCAGCGCGTCGTCGACCAGCTCCCGATCGATCGCCTCGAGGGTCGACAGCCAGCGGGGATCGGTCGGGCTGATGAAGCGAACGAGCGGCATGAGCAGACAGGAGGCGTCCAACGCCTCTCCCCCCCTGGTCTGCACGAAGGCGCCCAGCGAGTCGTTCCAGAACTCCGTGTGGATCTGCCGGTGGATCTCGTCGCGGACGTCCCTCCAGCGCTCGAACGGCGCCGGCAGGGAGCGCTTGCGCGAGAGCCGCAGAGCCCGATCCACGGCGACCCAGCACATCAGGCGCGAGTAGAGGAAGTGATGGCGCCCGCCGCGGACCTCCCAGATCCCCTCGTCCTCGCGGTCCCAGTTCCTGCAAACCCACTCCACGAGCCGGACGAGGTTCCTCCAGAGTCCGTAGTGGATCGGCTCCCCGTACTTGTCGTACAGGTAGACCGCGTCCATCAGCTCGCCGTAGATGTCGAGCTGGAGCTGCCGGTAGGCGCCGTTGCCGATCCGTACGGGGCGCGAGTCGCGGTAGCCGCGAAGGTGGGGCAGCTCTTCTTCCACGAGATCGTGCCGCCCGTCGAGGCCGTACATGATCTGCAGCGACCCGTCCTCTTCGAGCTCCTCGCAGCGGGCCATGATCCACTTCATGAACCTCCCTGCTTCCTCGGTGAAGCCGAGACGGAGCAGACCGTAGAGGGTGAACGAGGCGTCGCGGATCCACGTGAAGCGGTAGTCCCAGTTCCTCTCCCCGCCGATCTCCTCGGGGAGCCCGAAGGTCGGCGCGGCGACCATGGAGCCGTGCCGGTTCGAGAAGAGAAGCTTGAGCGTCAGAGCCGATCGGTGGACCATATCGGACCATCGCCCGTGATACGGCGTGCGGCCGATCCACTCCCGCCAGTAGGCGACCGTCTCTCCGAAACGGCGCGTGGACAGGCCGTCGAGATCGGCGATCTCCCGCGGCTCCTCGGTGAGATGCTCCAGGACGAAGTCCACCTGCTCGCCCGCTTCGAGCGAGAAGACCGCCACTGCGGCCCCCTCCCTCACGCGAAGCGGAATGCTGGATCGGAGGAACAGCCGGAGCCCCTTCGGCTCCCTCGCCTCGAAGACGACGCCGTCCTCGCGCGCGCGGGTCCGGTGTTCGCCGCGCCCGTAGTCGAACCGGGGATCGCAGAGCGCGTGGATCTCGACCTTTCCACGGATCACGCGGACCCGGCGGTGCAGCGTGTGCTCCTGGCCGGACCCTTCGATCGGCATGAAGTCGGTGATCTCCGCTACCCCTTGGCTCGACAGGAAGCGGGTCAACAGGACGTTGGTATCGGGGAGGTAGAGCTGCTTGCGGTTCGCATCCTCCAGCGACGGACAGATCGTGAACCGCCCTCCCCGCTCCGGGTCGAGGATCGCCGCGAAGACGGAGGGGGAGTCGAAGTCGGGAAGGCAGAGGAAGTCGATCGAGCCGTTCATCCCGACCAGCGCGATCGTGTAGAGGTCGCCGATCACCCCGTAGCTTTCGATTCCCGGGGTGCTCATCCGCCCTCCCCCGAGGAACGATCGCGCGGACCAGCGTCGTGGGGTCGGGAGACGGAAGAGAATGGGAGCCCGGCCATCCGAAAGGCGCGTGACAATCGGCGACCGGGCCTCCCGTCACCCGCGGTACGCGTGACCCGCAGGTGTACCCCGGCCGGTTTCCGGAATGCGGTTCCTCGGCGCCGCGCGCCGCCTCCCCAACCCCGGATCGCCGGCGAGTCCAGAGAATTGTATCGCAACGGTCCTTCCGACCCAAGGTCCGGAGTGAGCGGAACGCGAAGATCTTCAGTCGCCGGCAAGCCGGGTCCTCCCGTCCCGCACCGGGGAGATCGTCCCTTCCGCCCGAATGAAGGCGGCCACCGTTTCCCGCTGCAGCTCTTCGGTCTCGGCCACGATCGGGAGATCTCCGAACATCTTGTCGTGGATGTAGTCGTTGGTCGCCACCCGGTAGATCCGGTCGTCCCGGATCTCCTCGCCCTCGTGGCGAACCTGGATCGGATCGTGATCGCGCCAGACGACTTCGAGACCCGAGAAGCCCAGGAACTCCCGCTCCGAGGCCAAGACCTCGCGCAGCCGGGCGCCGCTCATCTCCACGACGACGATCCGGTTGTCGAACGGCAGCATCGAGGCGATCTCCCACATCCGGATCGGGCCGGAGAAGATCGACTCCCGCACCCCTCCGTAGTTCTGCAAGGCGATCTCCGCGCCGCTCGCCGCGCGCATCGCATCGGCGACCAGGTTGACCGTCGCGCGCTCGAACCCGACGTTGGCGAAGTCGCCGGCCGCCTCGCCGATCCGCACGCCGTAGATCGGCAGCATCGGCTCCAGGAACCGCTCCACCAGCGCGGCGACGTCCGGATCCTCCCGCAGCGCGGAAGTGACCGGCAGCAGCGAGCGGTGGGCCGTCGAGACGACCGCCCGCCCCGGTCCCGCAGCCTCGATCGCGAGGTCGAGACGGCCCAGCTCGCCGCCCCACTGGAAGGCGTGCACGATCCGGACGGGGCGCTCCGCGCCGGGCGGTCGAACCAGAATCGGCTCCTCGACCCGGGTGTGCGAGTGCCCGCCCACGATCACGTCGATCTCCGGCACCGCCTCGGCCAACTCCCGGTCCCCCGAGGCTCCGAGATGGGTCAGGGCCAGGACCAGCTCGGCCCCTTGCTTGCGCAGTCGCGGGATCATTCCGCGGGCCGTCTCGATCGGATCCAGGATCTCGATCCGATCCACGCAGGCGGGATAGGCGGCGGACGCGGGGGTCGTCACACCGAACAGCCCGATCCGGATCCCGTCGCGCTCGATGAGAAGGGGATCGGCGAAGAGGTCGGGATCCCCTTCGAGGATCCGGGCGTTCGCGCAGAGGATCGGGAACGCCGCCGTCTCCACGAGATCGACCAGCTCCTCGAACGTGACGTTGAACTCGTGGTTGCCGGCGACCATCGCGTCGTAGCCGATCGCATTCATCGCCGCCACGTCGGCCTTCCCGCGGTGGTAGACCGAGAAGGGGGTGCCGTCCAGGACGTCCCCCGCGTCGAGCAGCAGCACCCGATCCGGCTCCTCCGCCCGGATCCGGGAGACCAGGGTCGCGATGCGCGCCGCGCCGCCGATGTCGCGGGTCGCCTCCATCTTCGCGATCGGCGAGGTCTCGTCCTCGACGTCCGGGTAGGAGAACGGGAGGAGATGGCCGTGGAGATCGTTCGTGTGGAGGATCGTCAGCGCCCGGACCGAGGGGACGTCCGCCCCCCCGACCGGCGCCGCGGCCAGGAGCACGCACAGAGCCAGAACGGGCGAGACGGCAAGACGGACGGCAGACTGCGACATCGGCTCCTCCTCGGGTTCCGCGGGACCGATCCCCGCCGAGCTTCGCACGATAGCACACCCGTCCGGATCCCGGCGCCCGGCCGGCCGGCGCCGGCTCGTTGACCGCGCCCGCGGCACCGGGTAGCCTAAGGAGCAACGGAACAGGAGGTTGCATGCGGATCGGAGAGCTCCGTTTCGAGCGCGGGATCTTCCTCGCGCCGATGGAGGACGTGTCGGACCGCCCCTTCCGGCGGGTCTGCCGCCGCCTCGGGGCCGACATGGTCACGACCGAATTCGTCTCCTCGGAGGCATTGATCCGGAAGGTCGCGCGCAGCCACGGGAAGATCCGGCTCGCCGACGATGAGCATCCGGTCGGGATCCAGCTCTACGGCAACCGCGAGGAGGCCCTGGTCGAGGCGGCCCGGGTCAGCGAGCGGGCCGGTCCCGACGTGATCGACATCAACTTCGGCTGTCCCGTGAAGAAGGTCGCTTGCAAGGGCGCGGGATCGGGGCTGCTCCGGGAACCGGAGCTCCTGCTGCGGCTGACCGAGGCGGTCGTCCGCGCCGTCTCGCTGCCGGTGACGGTGAAGACCCGCCTCGGCTGGGACGATTCCTCGATCGTCATCGTCGACCTGGCCAAGCGGCTCGAGGATGTCGGGGTCGCCGCGCTCACCCTCCACGCGCGCACCCGCAAGCAGATGTTCAAGGGGGAAGCGGCCTGGGAGTGGATCGGCCGGGTCAAGCAGGCGGTCTCGATCCCGGTGATCGGCAACGGCGACGTGCGCACCCCCGCCGACGTCGCGCGGATGTTCGAGACGACCGGCTGCGACGCGGTGATGATCGGGCGCGCGGCGATCGGAAACCCCTGGATCTTTCCCCGTGCGAAGGCCTACCTCCGCACCGGCATCGATCCGGGTCCCCCGGAGCGCGCCGAGCAGGTCGCCGTGTTCATGGAGCAGCTCCGGGAAGCGGTGCGGGAAAAGGAGGAGCGCAAGGCGGTCCTCGAGATGCGCAAGCACCTCTCGGCGATCCTTCGGGGCGAGCCGAACATCTCGGAGGTGCGCGCCGAGGCGCTTCAGCAGACGTCGGTCGAGGGGGTCCGGGACGTGCTCGCGCGGTACCTGGCGGGGCGGGAGCCGGTCGGGGTCTGCGGGTGAACGCCCGGACCTGGCCGCAGCGATGGCAGGCGCTTCTGGCCGAAGCACGCTCCGTGCGGAGGAGGCAGCCCGAGCCTTCCGGACCGATCGCCGTCCTCGAGGACGAGACGGGCGGTCTGCACGCGGGGATCGGGCTCGCCGGCGGGCATCCCTCCGCCTCCGGGATCCTCGGAGAGCAGGTCGCCGCCGCCCGGCTCCGCCTCTCCGGGGCGACGGAGATCCGCCGGGTCCTTCTCCTGCACGGTCCGGGGACGCCTCCCGCCCCCCCGACCGGCGGCGCGCTGCAGATCCTCCACGAG
>WJJW01000430.1 GCA_014729455.1 Candidatus Eiseniibacteriota bacterium | reverse complement strand
GGAAGGGCGCTCGGGCCGCCGCCGACGACCTCCGGATCGTCCCCGGGCACGTCGGAGAGGATCAGGCCGCAGACCGGGGCGGGACGGGCGATCCGGGCCGCCTCTCCCCCCTTCACCCGAGAGAGCGCGGATCGAACGCGGTGGATCGCGCCGATCTCCGCCCCTCCCTTCAGGAGCGCTTCGATCCGGCGCCGCTTCTCTTCGAGGGTCGTCCCGGCGCGCGGCGCGACGAACAGGGAGGATGCCCCGCCCGAGATCAGAAAGAGGACCATCGTCCCGCGTCCCGCCGACTCGAGCAGAGCGATCGCCGCCTCGGTCGCACGGATCCCGGCCGCGTCGGGAAGCGGATGTCCCGCTTCGAACCAGTCCATCGCCTCGGAGCGGGCCGGGACGCCGGTTCCTCGCGGGACGATCCCGATCCCGTGATCGATCGCCCGCCCGAAGACCGCCTCCGCGGCCTCTCCCATCCGCCACGCCGCCTTCCCGGCGGCGACGATCCGCACCCGGTCGGTCCCCCATTCCCGCATTCGGGCGGCGAGGTAGCCCCTCTGGTCCCGGACGAGTCGGTCCGGATCCGCCGCATCGAGGCCGGCGCGGAACAACGACTCCAGGGATTGTCGGCACGGCGGAATCTCCACGCCGTGAGGGTACACGTCCCGAGCGGCCGGGGTCGCGCGGGTTGCTCCACCGGGAACCGATGACCTAGTCTCGCTCTGATCCGCTGCGAAGGTCGCGGGTTCGGTGCGGATCGAGGGGAGCGATGGAGCAAGAGAGCCGAATCGAACCGAAACCGTTCGCGATCAAGGACTGCGCGCTGATCGCCCTGGCGACCGGCCGGCGCGCGCAGAACCTGCGCGAGCTCGGGATGCACCTCCAGCAGGTTTCCTCGGCGTCGATCTACTACCACTTCTGGGGAGGGCTCCTCCGCCCGCGCTTCGACGATCCGGAATACCTGAACGACTTCGCGTCCTGGGCCCGCCACGCCCTGCACGACAAGGTGCTGGCCGAGCGCCTTGCGATCATCGATCCGACCGAGTTCGCGGACCTCGAGGAGCTCCGGCGGGAGCTGCTCGACGTCATCGAGGACCGGGTGTAGGAGAGCGAGATCGTCCCCTGGACCAAGGCCGACCAGCAGTTCCACTTCCTCCAGTCGAAGATCGTCGTGTTCGACACCGGCGTCCGCCTCGAGCTGCCCGAGGATCTCGCGGGCGTGATCCCGACCCTTTCCGCGGGGAGCATCTTCTACCACTTCATCGACGCCCGGCGGCGGGACGAGCAGGCCCGCAACGATTTCAGCCTGTGGCTCCGGGGGATGGGCGACGGGTACGCCGCTCTGGCCGATCGGATCCAGACGATCGATCCGTACTTCGGATCCTTGACGGAGCTCCGGGACCAGCTCGGGCGCATCATCGGGGAACAGCCACTGCGGGGGTGAGCATTGGAGCGGAGGCTCGAGGAGTACATCCCGGTCGCGGGAAAGGACGTCGTCAACCAGCTCTATCAGCTCGCCGAGCCGTTGAAGGGGATGCGGGTCGTGCATCTCAACTCCACGCGCGAGGGGGGCGGGGTCGCCGAGATCCTGGATCGCCTGGTGCCGCTGAAGCGCGAGCTGGGCCTCGACACGGTCTGGGAGGTGATCCAGGGGGAGCCTCCCTTCTACGTCTGCACGAAGGGGATGCACAACGCGCTTCAGGGCGACCCGGTCGACATCGGACCGGACCTGCTGCGGGTGTACGAAGAGACGAACCGCTCCGAGGCGGATCGGCTCCGCGGCCTCCTCGAGGACGCCGACATGGTCTTCATCCACGATCCCCAGCCGGCCCAGCTCATCACCCACTGCCCGCGCCGCAAGGGTCCGTGGGTCTGGCGCTGCCACATCGACCTGAGCCGCCCGCATCGACCGGTCTGGAAATACCTGCGCCGGCACGTCAAGGCGTACTACGCCAGCATCTGGCACATCCCGAGCTTCGCCCAACCGCTGGAGCGTCCGCAGTACCTGATCCCCCCGAGCATCGACCCGCTGAGCGAGAAGAATCGTGATCTGAACAGCGACGAGCTTCAGGCGACGTATCGGACCTACGCGCTCGACCCGGATCGTCCGATCCTCCTCCAGGTCTCCCGGTTCGACCGGTTCAAGGATCCGATCGGCGTGATCCAGGCCTACCGCCTGGCGAAGCGGTTCGTGCCGCTCCAGCTCATCCTCGCGGGGGGAACGGCGAGCGACGATCCCGAGGGCCGGCTCGTGCTGGAGCACGTCCGCGACGCCGCCTCCGGGGATCCGGACATCCACGTCCTCCTGCTGCCGCCCGACGCCCACCGGACCATCAACGCTCTGCAGAGGATCGCGGATCTGGTCCTCCAGAAGTCCCTGAAGGAGGGGTTCGGCCTGACCGTCACCGAGGCGATGTGGAAGCAGAAGCCGGTCATCGGCGGGGACGTCGGCGGAATCCGGTTGCAGGTCGTCAACCACCACACCGGTTTTCTCGTCAGCACCCCGGAGGGAGCGGCCCACCGGATCCGCTACCTCCTGAAGAACCGGGGCCGGCTGAACGACATGGGGCGGAAAGCGTACCGTTTCGTCCAGGAGAGCTTCCTGCTGACCCGCCACCTCCGGGAGTACCTCACGCTGATGGTGGGACTGGCCCACAACTCCCACGACAGGATCGAGCTGTGAGAAGACCGGCCTCGTCGGCGGCCCGCGGTGCGGCGCGGGGCCTCCTCGCCGTGCTTCTCGCTCTCGCGCTGGTCGGCTGCGCCGAGGAGCCCGAGGGGATCCGCCTGCGGTTTCTCGACCGCCCGGACGAAGGGGGCGCGTGGGCCGAGATCCTCTCCCGCTTCGAGGAACGCCACCCCGAGATCGACGTCGAGCTCGTGGAGGGGCCGACGTCGACCGACACGCGTGAAGGGATGTACGCCACGACGTTCCTCTCCGGCGAGGCGACCTACGACATCGTCTACATGGACGTGATCTGGGTCCCCCGCTTCGCCGACCGCGGCTGGCTGCTCCCGCTCGACGACCGGTTTCCGGAGGCGGAGCGAGAGGCGTTCCTGCCCGGCGACGTCGCCGGTTCGGTGTTCGAGGGCAGCGTCTACCGGGTCCCGCTGCGGGCGGACGCGGGGGTGTTGTTCTACCGGTCGGATCTCATCGAGGAACCGCCGGAGACGTTCGCCGAGCTGGTCCGCCTCTGCGAGAGGCACCAGGATCCGCCCGATCGTCACGGGTTCCTCTTCCAGGGCCAGCAGTACGAGGGGCTGGTCTGCAGCTTCCTCGAGGTGCTCTGGGGCCACGGCGGGCGGGTCCTGGACCGGGACGGCCGGGTCGTCCTCGACGGGCCCGAAGGCCACGCGGCACTCGACTGGCTCGTCGATCTGGTGGGGCGGGTGACGCCCGAGGCGGTGACCACCTATCAGGAGGAGGAGTCCCGCCACGTCTTCCACGAGGGGCGCGCCCTCTTCCTGAGAAACTGGCCCTACGTCTGGTCGAAGGCGCAGGCCGCCGACTCCCCCGTCCGCGGCAAGGTCGGAATCGCACCGATGGTCCATGCGCCCGGCGGCGAGAGTTCCGCGGCGCTCGGAGGGTGGGGATTCGGGATCGCGTCGAGCTGCCCGCATCCGGACGCAGCCTGGCGCTTCATCGAGTTCGCCACCTCCGCGGAGGCGATGCGGATCCTCAACGAACGCAACGGGGCGATCCCGGCGCGCCGGGCCCTCTACCGGGATCCCGAGCTCCTCCGCCGGCACCCGCACTATTCCCAGCTCTACGAGGTGCTCTTGCGCTCGCGGCCGCGTCCGGTCCACCCGCGATACGCGGAGATCTCGGATGCGATCCAGATGCACGTGAGCGCCGCCCTGGTCGGAGAAGAAACCCCCGACGAGGCGATCGAGCGGGCCGGCGATCAGATCCGGGGGATCCTCGACCGGTAGGCGGGATGGCCTGGATCTATCTGCTCCCGGCGGCCGTCCTTCTGCTCGGACTCCTCGCCGTACCTCTGGCTGCGACCCTGCCCGCCGGCCTCCCCCTGATGCCGCAGCTCTTCGGCGACGCGAGCTTGCTGCAGGTCTCGGGGAACACGCTCGCGTTCGCCGGGATCACGGTGGCGCTCGAGCTGGTCCTCGGGGTGCTCTTCGCCCTCCTCCTGAACCAGCCGTTGCGCGGGCAAGGACCGGTCCGGGCCGTCGCGATCCTTCCCTGGGCGCTGCCGACGGCCGTGATGGCTCTCGCCTGGCGGTGGATCTTCAACGACACCTACGGCATCGCCAACGACCTCCCGGTGCGCCTGGGGCTCCTCTCCGAGCCGGTCGCCTGGCTGGGCCGGCCGGCGCTCGCGTTCGCGACGATCGTGGTCGCCGACGTCTGGAAGACCACCCCGTTCGTCACGATCCTCCTCCTGGCGGGGCTCCAGTCGGTCCCCGACGATCTGCACGAAGCGATGCGGATCGATGGGGCCGGGCCGGTACGCCGGTTCTTCTGGATCACCCTGCCGATGCTCCGCCCGGCGATCGGACTGGCGATCACGTTCCGGCTGATCCACGCCCTGGGGATCTTCGATCTGGTCTGGGTGCTGACGGGCGGCGGTCCGGCGAACGCGACGAAGACGATCGCCCTCTACATCTATGACCAGTTCTTCCGGTACGGCCAGCTCGCCTACGGGGCGGCCCTGACCATCGTCGCGGCGCTGGCGATGTTCGTCCTGGCAGGCGCCGCGGGGGCGCTGATCCGCGGGAGGGCCCGAGGGTGAAGCGGGCCGGTTTGGGGTTCGCCGTGCTCCTGCTGATCGGGTTCAGCACCGGACCGTTCCTCTGGTCGGTCGTCACGTCGGTGAAACCGGCCGAGGAGATCTACGAGGCGCCGCCCACCTACCTCCCGGAGGAGATCTCCACGGAGAGCTACACCGAGGTGTTCGCCCGGCGGCCGTTCGGGCGATACCTGCTGAACAGCCTGATCGTCGCGGCCGGCTCGACGCTCGTCGCCCTGCTCGCCGGCAGCCTCGCCGCCTACGGTCTCGCTCGCCTCGGGCTGCCGGGCGCCGGAGGAATCGAGCGTGCGATCCTCTTCTTCGCCCTCTTCCCGCCCGCGGTCCTGCTCGTCCCGCTCTTCAGCGTCGCGCGCCAGCTCGGCCTGATCAACTCCTACCTCGGGTTGATCCTGGTCCACGCCGCCCTGAACCTCCCCTTCGTCGTCTGGACCCTCGGGGCCTTCTTCCGCGGCTTCCCCCGCGAGATCGAGGAGGCGGCCCGGGTCGACGGCTTCTCGCGACTCCGGATCCTCGTGCGGATCGTGCTTCCGCTCTCGGCGCCGGCGATCGCCGCCACGGCGATCCTCACGTTCATCTTCTCCTGGAACGAGTTCGTCATCGCGCTGACCTTCATGCAGCGCGACGCGATGCGGACCGTCCCGGTCGGGATCTCGATGCTCAGCGGGGCGACGGTCTACGACGTTCCCTGGGGACAGATCTCCGCAGCGATCGTGATGACCACGCTCCCGGTCGTCGCCGCGGTGCTCGCATTCCAGCGCTGGATCCTCCGGGGTCTGACGGCCGGATCGATCAAGGGATGAGCGGCGCCGGGCTCGAGCTTCGCGGGGTGAGCAAGCGGTACGGCCGGGGGGCGGCGCCGGCGGTGGACACAGTCGATTTGATCGTCCCGGGCGGGGAGATCCTGACCGTACTCGGCCCGTCGGGGTGCGGGAAGTCGACGCTGCTGCGGCTGGTCGCCGGGCTCGAGCGGCCCGACCGGGGAACGATCCGGATCGACGGCCGGTCCGTCGACCGCGTCGATCCCAAGGACCGGGACGTCGCGATGGTCTTCCAGAGCTACGCCCTCTACCCCCACATGCGCGTGCGGGACAACGTCTCGGTTCCGCTCCGCCTTCGCGGTTGGTCCCGGGATCGGATCCAGGAGCGGGTCGGCGCGATCGCGGACCGGTTCAACATCGCGGCGCTGCTCCCGCGCTTTCCCCGCGAGCTCTCCGGCGGGGAGCGGCAGCGGGTGGCGCTGGCGCGCGCGCTGGTCCGGGAGCCGAAGCTCTTCCTGCTCGACGAACCGCTCTCGAACCTCGACGCGCAGCTCCGGGAGCGGGCGCGGGCCGAACTGCGGCGGATCTTCCGGGCCGTCTCCGCGACCGTCGTCTACGTCACGCACGATCAGATGGAAGCGTTGACCCTCTCGGATTCGGTCGCGGTCATGAACCAGGGCCGGAT
>WJJW01000429.1 GCA_014729455.1 Candidatus Eiseniibacteriota bacterium | reverse complement strand
GACGGAGGCAACGGCGAAGAGTGACGGGGATCGGTCCCCGGATCCGCAGGGCTCCGGCCACCGCATCGGTGGCCGGAGCTCGACTTCCACTCGAAGCGCCGCTGCTCACCGTCCGGTAAACCGGAACGGGATCGTCGCCTCCGAGGCGACCGGTTTTCCCTGGAGACGGGCCGGCTCGAACCGCCAATTGCGCGCGGCGTCGAGCGCGGCGTACTCGAGAGCCGGGTTTCCTCCCTCCCCGACCACCTCCGCGTCCACGACCCGGCCCTTGGCGTCGATCCGAACCCGCACGTGGATCGTGCCGCCGATCCCGCCGGCGGCGTCCGGGTAGCGCGCCAGGGCCCGGTAGACCGGGACCGGCGAGGTGTCGTACGGCAGCTCCGACGTCTCGTCCGGGAGCGTGAAGCCGCCCTCGGGGAGATCCCAGTCGGGCAGGAACCGCTCGACCAAAGCCCGCGTCGCGCCGGCGCCGGTCGCCTCTCCCAGCGCGGCCACCGTGCTGTCCTCCTCCGCCGCTCGCGCGAGATGCTCCGCGGCGGCGTCGGCGCTCCCCTGGAGCAGTCGGGTGTGCGCGAGCGCGGTCAGGGTCCGCGGATCGGGGCTCAGCACGCGCGCCTCCTCGAAGAGGGTGGCCGCCCTCTCGAGATCGCCGGCGAGCAGGTGGAGCAGGCCGAGATCCCTCCGGACCCGCCCCGCCGCCGGACCGAGATGGGCCGCCTGCACACCGTCCTGCAGGGTCGCGACCGCCTCGTCGAGCCGTCCCTGCCGGCCGTAGAGGGAGGCCAGCTCCCGGATCGCGGGCGCGTGCGAAGGGTCGATCTCGAGCGTGCGCTTCCAGGACTCCACCGCCGCCTCCTCGTCTCCCCGGAGCACGGCCAGCGACCCGATGGAGTGGTGGAGGACTGGATCCTCCGGGGCGAGGCGAAGCGCGCGCTCATAGCTCTCCTCCGCCTCTTCGTAGCGGCCGAGTCGCGCCTGGACCATCCCGACGTTGGCCCAGCCGTCCGGACTGGACGGCTCGATCCGCGTCATCTCGCGCAGGGCGTCGAGCGCCTTCTCGAAGGCGGGCTCCCCCTGGGTCTCGGCACGCTCCAAGTAGATCCGTCCGAGACCGTAGTGCGGGCTGAGCCGGTCGGGATTGATCGCGCGGGCGCGGCGGTACCACGTTTCGGCCCGCTCCAGGTCTCCGCGCTCCATGTAGGCGTCGGCGAAGAGAACGCAGCCGATCGCGAGGTCGGGACGGCTCCGCAGCGCCGCGTCGAGGTACGCGCCGGCCAGGCTGTCCCGCCCGGCGGCGAGCAGCGCGAAACCGTCGCAGAAGAGGGCACCGTACGGCGTCTCCTCGCCCGGATCGAGCCGATCGCAGACGGCGAGCCGCTCCTCGATCGTCTCGGCGAGCTGGAGCTGCTCGAACAGGCGTGCCGTCTGCCCGTGGGAAGGTCCCGGCGCGAGGGCGAGCGCAGCCGCACCGAACAGCGCGGCCTCGCTCGGGAGACGGAGAGCGTTAGGCCAGTGCATGACCGCATTCTACCCCCGGGCCGCTCTCGGCGCGACAGGGAGCCGGGCCTTTCGGCGTTCCCCGCCCCTCTGGCATCATGACCGGTCCGCCCGCGAGCCGCGACGGTCCTTCGAGGAGGGGTCCCATGACGTCCGAACCGAGCTTCCATCCCCTGGAGTACGAACGGCCGACCGTGGAGGAGCAGCGCCGCGCGATCGTCGCGTTCCATCGGACGATGCGGACGCGCCGCACGGTCCGTCGCTTCTCGGCCGACCCGGTCCCGCGGGATCTGGTCGACACGGCGATCGCGGTCGCCAACGACGCCCCTTCGGGCGCGAACCTGCAGCCGTGGCACTTCGCGCTCGTCGGCGATCCCGCCGTCAAGCGGGAGATCCGGCGCGGCGCGGAGCGCGAGGAGAGGGAGAACTACGAACGTCGCTTCCCCGACGAGTGGAAGGAGAAGCTCGTCGCCTTCGGAACCGACTGGCGCAAGGAGTTCCTCGAGATCGCGCCGTGGCTCGTCGTGGTCTTCCGGGTCGACTGGAGCGAGGGACCCGACGGCGGCCGCCAGAAGCACTACTACGTCTCCGAGTCGGTCGGGATCGCGGTCGGCTTCCTGCTCGCCGCGCTGCACACCGCGGGCCTGGCGACCCTGACCCACACCCCGAGCCCGATGGGCTTCCTCGCGCGGATCCTCGGTCGCGGTCGCAACGAGAAGCCGTACCTGCTGATCCCGGTCGGCTACCCCGCGCGCGATTGCACGGTCCCTGCGATCGAGAAGCGGGATCTCGACGCGGTCCGCACGCTCTTCATCGGATCGGACGGATCCGCATGATCCGATCACCGGGTCGGATCCGGTCGACGACGTTCCTCCCCGCGACGACCCTCCCGAAGGCGGTGTAGCGACCGTCGAGGTGCGGCTGCGGGGCGTGGGTGATGAAGAACTGGCTGCCGCCGGTGTCCTTCCCCGCGTGCGCCATCCCGACGGTGCCGGTCTCGAACGGACGACGATTGATCTCGCACCGGATCTCGTAGCCGGGGCCGCCCCATCCGTCGCCGCGGGGACAACCGTCCTGCACGACGAACCCCGGGACGACCCGGTGCCAGACGCGGCCGTCGTAGAACCCGGAGACGGCGAGCCGGGTGAAGTTCCAGCAGGTGAGCGGCGCGTCGCGCGCGAAGAGCTCCAGACGGATCGTTCCCCGTTCGGTCTCGATCGCGACGAGCCGGGGCGCTTGCGCCCACTCCAGGATCCGGGCGTACTCCTCGAGGGTTCGCCCGGCCGGCGGCGGGGGATCGGCTCGCGACTCCTTCAGGAACGCGGCCCACGACTCCTCGTCGAGCCGCGCGGTCCCTTCCCGCCGCAGATCCCCGACCGCCTCGAGAGCCAGCGCGCGCAGGATCGGATCGGAGGCGTCGAGGAGGGCGGCGACCTCCGATGTCGTCCGCTCGGGTCGGCGAAGGTAGGCCGCGACGACCGTCTTCGCCACGCGGGGATCGTCGTGGCGGAGCCGTTCGACGAGATCGGGCGCCTCGATCCCCGCCGTCTGGAGGATCTCTCCGGCCGCGGCGCGCAGTCTCCAGTTGCCCGAGGAGGCGAGATCGGAAGCCAGGCGCCGGATCCGCTCCGGATCGTCCGCCCATCGGGTGGCGAGGGCCCGCGCGGCGATCTCCCGTTCCGAAGGCGGACCCGACGCGAGACGCTCCTGGAGCAGCATCTCCGGATCCTCGGAGAGGGCGACCGAGCCGAGCGTCCTCAAGACGGCGGCCCGGACGTTCGGGTTCGGATCTCCGGCCAGATCGAAGAGGACCGGGGAGGGGAACGGATCGCCGGGTCGCGCGAACGCCGCGCCCAGGGAGAGGACCGCCTCGACCCGGACGCGCCAGTCGGGATCGGCGCAGGCTTCGACCAGACCGGCGACGACGGGCGCGTCCCGATCCCGCAACCCACGGGCGGCGGCGATCCGGATCCGGGGATCGGGATCCGCGATCCGTTCCAGGAGAGCGTCCCGGATCCGCGCCCGCTGCGGGTCCGCGAGCGGGGTCCCGCCGGGGATCGCGGTCCGTCCCGAAACCGGGGTGCCGAGCATCCGGACGAGCGCGTAGGTCGCCTTCCACCGGAGGTCGGGCTCGGAGGCGCCGGTCAGATCCAGAAGGGGATCGACCGCCTCGGGGGAGCGAATCCGCCATGCCGCCAGGCAGGCGGCCTCGCGGACCGGGAGGGCGGAGTCGGAGAGCGCGGCGACGCAGGCCGCTCCGGCCCGGCGGGCCCCCCGCTTCGCCAGGGCTTCGATCAACGCTGCCCGGACGGCCGGCTCCGGCTCGGCACCTTCGGTCGCGCGGGCGAGCAGCGCATACGCGGCCGTGCTGTCCTCGATCTCCCCGATGCCGAAGGCCGCCGCCGCGCGCACCTCCGGATCGGGATCGCGGAGGAGCCCCGCGAGCGGTTCGATCAGCTCGGCGGCTCCGATCCGACCGCCGGCGAGCGCGGCGCGACGGCGGAGGTCCGGATCCGGCCCGAGCAGGAACCGGAGCAGCTCCGGGCCCGACTCGCGCCGGTCCTCGAGCCGGAGGAGGTGGGCCTCCTCGGAACCCGGCCCAGCCAGGGCGATCCTCGGGAGCGACGCGTCCTCGGCCTGGGCCACCACCGGGAGCAGCAGGAGACCGACGAGGAATCCTGTGAAATTGACGGATTCAGGCACTCTCTCTACAATAGGTGCACGCCGGATCTCGTTCCAACGCGATGTTCGGGTCCGAAGAGGGGCTCGCCGGATTCACTCTCTCCGGTCCGGCATTCAGCGGGAAGGGACCGGTCGTTCCGGACCCCTGCGGCTCCGTTCCGGGAGGGCCGCCGGGTTCCTGTGGTTCAGGTTTACCCGACGCAGACCGGCCCGAGGCGAGACGGAGGCGTC
>WJJW01000428.1 GCA_014729455.1 Candidatus Eiseniibacteriota bacterium | reverse complement strand
TCGACGTCGACCACGAGCTGCACCTCACCGACGCGCTGCGCGATTCCGAGCGCGGGGAGCCGCTGGATCAGGATCCCGAGGAGCCGGGCCTGCAGACCTACCGATCCTCGTTCCGCACCGCCCTCCAGCCGCGCGGCCCCCGGGTCGTCTGGTCCGTGCCGTTGCCGGGGGAGCCGCATCACCCGGTCTGGGTCCGGCCGGAGATCGAGTTCGACCGGCCGGTCGATCCCGCGACCGTCACGTTCGACCGCGGGCTCTTCCTGCGGATCCTCCTGTTCGGCAACGAATTCAACGTCAGCGGGGCCTGGCAGCCGAGCCAGGACAGCACGCGGTTCACCTTCACCAGCGGGATCCCGCTGGAACGGGACGGAAGCTACCGGCTGCTGGCGGTGGGCGGTCCGGCCGGCGTCCGCGACGCCGACGGCGTTCCCCTGGACCAGGACCCCTTCACCCCCGGTTATCAGTCCTTCGATGCCCTCTTCCGGGCCGAGCAGAACGTCCGTGTCTCGTCGACGATCCCCGCCGACGGGGCCGTGGACGTTTCCTGGGAGACCGAGATCGAGGTGCGCTTCTCGATGCCGGTCCGCCCCGAGAGCGTCGTCGACACGACGCTCTTCCTCCGCCGCGGGGAGACGACGGTCCCGGCGGAGCGGACCGTCCGCCCGGACAGCCTCTCGGCGGTGCTGGCGCCGTTGGGTCCGCTGGCGAGCTACACCGAGTACGAGGTCGTCATCGGCACCGGGATCCGGTCGAGACGCGGCGGCCCGTTCGATCAGAACTGGAGCCTGGCCGGCCATCAGGACCACGCCGTCGGATTCCGCACCTTGCCCGAGACCGAGGCGCCCCGGGTCGTCTCGGTCGAGCCGGTCGACGGGGCGGACCAGGTCGTTCTCGACGCGGTCGTCCGGATCGTCTTCAGCGAGCCGGTGCGGCCGATCCGCGTGCTCGAGTACACCTACGTGACCGAGGGGGACTCCCTCGGCGCCCGGGTCCCGGGGGAGCTGGTCGTCTCCAGCGACAGCCTGACGGCCACCTTCACGCCGGACGAGGATCTCGAGACGATCACCACGTACCACGTCCACGTCGATACCTGGGTCACCGACCCGTTCGGAAACCGCCTCGATCAGGATCCCGACGAGCCCGGTTGGCAGAAGCACCACAGCGAGTTCACCACGCGCAACGAGCGCACTCCGCCCGCGGTGGAGGAGATCGATCCGGTCGACGGGGCGACCGGTGTCACGATCGCGCCCGTCGTCCGGATCGAGTTCAGCGAGTCGATGGATCGAGAGACCCTCCCGGGCGCGATCCGCGTGGAATCGTCCGGCGCCGTCGTGGAGGGGGCGCTTGCGTACGAGGACGCCGATCGCACGGTCCGCTGGAGCCCCAGCGGGACGCTCGCCTACGAACGGACCTACCGGGTGTTCGTCGACACGCTGGCGACCGATCTCGCCGGGAACCTCTTGGATCAATACCCCGGCACGCCGCGACGCGATGCGGTCGAGAGCTTCTTCACGACGGAGACGGACACGCTCCCGCCGCGCCTCGTCTCGGTCGAACCCGGCGATGGAGCCCAGGCGGTGGCGGTGGAGATCGTCCCGACCCTGACCTTCTCCGAGCCGATCGATCCGTCGAAGGTCACCGCCGCTTCGATCGCCCTCAACGACTCGACCGGGCTTTCGGTCGCATCGGAGCGGGAGCTCGCGGCGGATGGAACCGTCGTCCGGATCGTCCCGGATGAGCAGTTGGAGTTCGACAGCCTCTACCGGATCCTCGTCACGACCGCGCTGACCGACACCAACGGCATCCCCTTCGACGCCGATTCGTTGCTCGACGGCAACCAGTCCTACGCCTCCTCGTTCCGGACGCAGCAGGAGACGATCGGACCGCAGGTGGTCGCGCTTCTCCTCGACGGGGAGCCCGAGCCGCCGGTCGACACGCGGATCCGTCTCGTCTTCGATGAACCGGTCCGGGAGGAGACGGTCGGCCCGGAGACCTTCCGGTTGCTCCGCGACGAGGAGGACGTGCCGGGGGACCGGAGCGTGTCCGCTTCCGGCGATACGGCGACGTTCGTTCCCGACGACCCGCTCGCCTACGCGACCGAGCACCGGGTCCTCGTCTCGGGGATCGAGGATCTCATCGGCAACCCCCTCGATCAGGATCCGCAGGAGCCGGGCGATCAGCCGTACGAGGAGACCTTCACGACGGGGCCCGACCGGGATCCACCGCGCGTCGTCCGGAGCGAGCCGGCCGACGGGACGCTCGGTGTCGATCCGGATGCGGTCCTTCGCCTGGTCTTCGGGGAGCCGATGGACACCACCACGTTCTCGAGCGCCGACCCGGGACTGTTCCGCGACGGGAGCTGGGTCCCCGCGACGCGCACCGCGGAACCGGGCGATTCCTCCTTCGTCTTCGTTCCCGATTCGAGCCTCCGGCGCGGCGCCGTCTACGAGTGGCGGGCCGGGACGTTGCTCGAGGACCGCGCCGGCAACGCGCTCGATCAAGATCCCGACGAACCGGGGGTCCAGGAATTCCACGCGTTCTTCGAGGTGGGGGATCGACCGGACGCCGACGCCGGGCCGGGAGTCTGCTCGGTCGGGGCGGATCCCGAGATCTGGGTCGACGGGCGCGGGTCGTCGGACCCGGACGGGGAGCTCGCCTGGGCGGTCTGGAGCTGGGGCGACGGGACGGTCGACTCCCTCGTCGCACCCGAAGGGCTTCTCGCCGTCCATTCGTTCCCCTGCGTCGACGGGGCCGGTTGCGACGAGGTCGACAACGACGGGGACGGCGCGATCGACGAGCAGGGGGACGGCGGCTGCGACGAGTCGTACCGGATCGTCCTGCAGGTCGTCGACTCGGACGGATTCGTGGCCGCCGACACCACCGGCGTCTCGTTCTGCGCGTTCACCGTTCGGGGGAGCGATCCGACAGACGGCGCCGCGGGGGTGGACACCCTGGCGACCCCCGCGCTCCGGCTGACCCGCGCGGTCGATCCGGAGAGCGTCGACTCCACCGCGGTCTGGCTGACCCTGGAGTCGGCTCCGCAGGAGCCCTGGCCCGACAGCCTCTCGGTCGAGGAGGACGGGCTCCGCGTCGTCCTGCACCCGCGCGTACCTCTCTTGCCCGACACCACCTACGTCCTCCGGGCGGATGCGTCGCTCCGGGCCGCGGCGGGGGACTCGCTCGACCAGGCGCCGTGCGATCCGGGGATCCAGGGGTTCGAGGCGCGCTTCCGCACGGCGGCGCCGGCCGATCCGGTCCCTCCACGCTACGCGCTCCCGCACGATCGGCGGCGCAGCGAGGAACGCTGACCAGTTCGAAGAGGACGGGGAGCCGCCAGGGATCCTCCCCGCCCCCCCCGGGCGACGACATCAGAACGGCTAAAGGATCCTTTCAGGAGATCTTGCTTTCGGGATTTCCGTAGCGGCTTACGCTATCAGTGGAAGGGCCGCATGGAGAGATCGAACGGGAGGAGGCGTGGAGCCGGGGTCGGGGTCGATCCCCCGCAACCATTTCTCATCCCGATCGAACCGCATCCCCCGATGAAGCGGGGAGAGGGGTGGAGGTCGCCGCACCGGCCGAGCGTGCGGTCGGAGAGGGAGGGGAGTCGATGCCGAGTCCATTCTCGATCGCGAGGTCGATTCGAGGACCGATCGGAGGTTGGATTCTCTGTTCATTCTTGGCGGTCTTCCTGGTGCTGGGTGGATCGGGCTGCGCGGAGGACAACGACGACGCCACGGGCCCGGGAGAGGTCACCAGTAAGACCGACGACTGCAAGGGATGCCACACGAGCAAGGAGAAGCTGGTCGCGACGGCGGATCCCCCGCCTCCTCCTCCCGAAGAAGAACCGGGCGAGGGGTGAGGCGGCGAGGTACCTCAGTTGGAGGTATGGGAGAAGGTGCAGGTCGGTTCGGAGTTCCTCGAGGATCGCCACGGTTCGCTGTCCTGCATTTCTTGCCACGGCGGCCAGAGCGGGATCCAGACGAAGGAGGCCGCGCACGTCGGGATGATCGCGGATCCGTCCGCGGGGGACGCGCCGGCCTGCCGAGAATGCCACGCCGGAATCGTGGAGCGGCACGCCAAGAGCGTCCACGCCACCCAGAGCGGGTACTTCACGATGTTCGAGAAGCGGACGGGCCAGACGCAGGTCTCCGAGGAGCTCCGCTCGATGTTCGACACCCATTGCGCGGGGTGCCATACCTCGTGCGGGCAGTGCCACATCAGCCGGCCGACCTCGGTGCGGGGCGGCCTCGTCCAGCAGCACGTCGTCCGGCGCACCCCCTCGCAGGTCAGCAACTGCATCGCCTGCCACGGGAGCCGAGTCGGCGACGAGTACCGCGGGCGGAACAGCGGGATCCCGCCGGATGTCCACTACCTTCCCGGCAACAAGGACTGCTTCTTCTGCCACACCGGGATGGAGCTGCACGGTGACGGCACCACCCCCGAGACCCGGTACGAGGTGGACGCGCTGCCGCAATGCGTCGATTGCCACCCCGAGGTCCTGACCGACACCGAGAATCTCCAGCACTCGCTCCATGCGGGAGGGGATTCGGGTCCGCCCAAGCTGTCCTGCCAGGTCTGCCACTCGGTGGGATACAAGAACTGCTACAACTGCCACGTGGACGTCGAGGAGCGCGGGCTGGAGCATCCGTCCCAAATCGACTTCCGGATCGGACGGAACCCGATCCCGGACGACGAACGGCGCCCGTGGGACTACGTGGTGCTGCGCCACGTCCCGATCGCCCCGAACAGCTTCGAGCCGTGGGGGGTCGATCTTCCGCAGTACGCCGCGGAGCCGACCTGGAAGTACGCGACACCCCACAACATCCGCAGAGAGACGCCCCAGAACGCCTCCTGCGACGCATGCCACGAAGATGAGAATCTCTTCTTGACGGGGGATTACATCGAAGCCTTGATCGGCGAAGGAGTGATGTTCCCAGAGGAGAGGGACGCGAACCAGGACGTCATCGTCGAGGAACTCCCGTGATGACGGCCCGGATCGATCGAAACCTGCATGGAGGTTGGAGAATGTCGAAGAAGATCGTCTACTGTCTGATGATCGGAATTGCCGTGTTCGTTTTCGCGCCGGGTTGCTCCGACGATGACGACAACGGGACCGAGCCGACTCCCGTCGACCAGTTCGAGGTCGTTCGTTCCGCGTTGAACGACTGGATCGCGAACGCCACCCCGACGATGTCGGCGGCGACCCTGTACGAGAACCTCTACGAGGACGGCAACCCGAACAACGACCCGTTCGTCCTGAGCGTCCGCAGCGAGGACCACTACCTCAATCGGGGGCACATCCCCGACGCGCTGAACATCCCGTGGCGCCAGGTCGGCGACCCGGCGGAGCTGACGATCCTGCCGAACGACCGGCAGATCGTCGCGTACTGCTACACGGGACATACCGGGCAGCTCGCCACGACGGCCCTCGGAGCGATGGGATACGACGTCACGAACCTGAAGTTCGGGATGACCGCCTGGACATCGGTCGATTCCGTCCGCGTGGCGGCCGCCTTCGATGACGACGCCGTCATCGACTACGGGTTCGAGACGACCACCAACAACTTCACGGAGACCTACGACCTGCCGGAGCTGGACGTCACCGACTCGGAGAACGAGATGACGATCATCCAGGAGGCGTACGAGGAGGCTTGGGGGGGAAGCGCCGGTCCGACGATTTCGGCGCAGGCGTTGAAGGACAACCTGGACGACGGCAACGCGAACAACGATCCGATGATCCTGAGCGTACGCAGCGCCGATCATTACGCGATCGGCCACATCCAGGGCGCGTACAACATCCCCTGGCGGACGATCATGGATCCGGACAACCTGGAGAAGCTTCCGACCGACCAGCAGATCGTCGTCTACTGCTACACCGGCCACACCGGGCAGGTGGCGACGGCGGCCCTGCGCATGCTCGGGTACGACGCGGTGAACCTGAAGTTCGGGATCATGGCCTGGACGACGGATCCGGACGTTCGGGTGGCGGCTCCCTTCAGCGAGGACGACGTGGTCGACTATCCGGTGGAGACCGGCCCGCCGACCTTCTGATCGATTGATCGACCTGAACCGGCGCACCGAGCCGGGGGGGCCTCACGGGCTCCCCCGGCTTCGCTTTCGCCTCGGAGCGGCTCTCTGCTATCGTGACCGGTTGCGACAACCCCAGGAGGATCATCGATGAACTCGTATCATAGAAAGCGGATCGCGGGGCTTGCGGCGGCGGCTCTGGCATTCCCCCTCTGCATCGCCGCCGCGGGTCCGGCGGAGGAGCCCGTGAAGGAAGAACCGATCGTCTTCACCGTGTATTCGGACTACGTGTGACCTTGGTGCTACCTCAGTACCGGGCGTATTGAGAGGCTCGAACGCGAGTACGACATCCAGTTGGAATTGGTCCACTTCCCGCTCCATCCGGAGACCCCGCCGGAGGGACGATCCCTGCAGGATCTGTTCGGCGGAGGACCCCGGGCGGAGGAACGGCTCCGCCAAGGCCGGCAGCGTCTGAAGGAGCTGGCCGCCGCCGAGGGGCTCCCGATGGGGGAGAGGACGCACACCTACAACAGCCGGCTGGCGCAGGAGCTGGGGGTCTGGGCGGAGGAGCACGACCGGGGGGAGGCGTT
>WJJW01000427.1 GCA_014729455.1 Candidatus Eiseniibacteriota bacterium | reverse complement strand
GTGTCGGCGTCGTTCTTCGCGCAGCCGAGCGTCACGACGGCCACACGGATGGAAGGCCGACGGTCCCCCGGGGCGGACGATCTCGAAGCCGAGTTCAATCGACGCTCCCGAGCTCGATGACCTCCACGCCCGGCGGTGGGGTGAACCGGAACGCGCTGGAGTCGATAGCGACGCCGGTCCGGACCTCGCGGAACCGCATCCGGGTCCGGTTCCCCTCGGTATCGACCGCCTCGAAGCCGAGGATCTCCGTCTCGGGGGGCGGGGCGATCCAGAGCCGGAGCGAGGAGAGAGGCAGGTTCTCCCCCGGCACCAGGTCGAGTCGGTGCGCGGGGCGATCCGCCAGGCTGTCCGCCTCGGCCGCGCCGGCCGGGAGGGCCCCCTCGAGCGCCCAGTCGAGCAGATCGGCGCTTCGCGCCGCGTCCGGCCCCAACGGGGCACGAAACACCTGTTCCTGCGCGACGTCGTACGTCCACACCCACGTCCCGTCGCAAACCTGCCGCTGCTCGTGCGGGGGATCGAAGCGCAGTTCGAAACGCCGGGGGCGTTGGATCCGGAGCACGCCGCTGGACAGGAGCGGCTCTTCGAATCCGGCGAACCACTGCGTCTGATCGAAGTGGGCTCGGATCGTTTCGTGGGATCGCCACGCCTCGCGAACCTCGCCGAGCCGCTCGGCCGGGTCGCCTCCCGCGGAGGTCCCGGCGAGAAGGAAGAGCCCGATCCCGACGGCGAGCCTCCCGGTCCGCGGTCTACCCTTGCGAGCCGGACCGCTCACGGAACTCCTCCAGATCGCTCTCATCGACCATCACCTCGCGCGCCTTGCTCCCGTCGTACGGACTGACCACACCGGCCGCCTCCAGAAGGTCCATCAGCCGCGCGGCCCGCGCGTAGCCGACGCTCAAGCGACGCTGCAGGAACGAGGCCGAAGCCTGTCTCTCCCGGACCACGACCCGCAACGCCTCCTCGAAGAGATCGTCCTGCGCCGCCGCGGCGCCGGGGCCCGCCTCTTCCTCCTCTTCGACGATGAGCGACGGCGCGGCCGGCTGCTCGCGAAGCACCGCCGCGACGCGGGCCGCATCCCCTTCGCTGCAGAAGGCGCCGTGGACCCGGAACGCCTCCGCCTTGCCCGGCGGAAGGAACAGCATGTCCCCGCGGCCGAGGAGACATTCCGCCCCTCCCGCGTCGAGGATCGTCCGCGAGTCGATGCGGGAAGCGACGCGGAAGGCGATCCGCGAAGGGAAGTTCGCCTTCACCACTCCGGTCAGCACGTCGACGGAAGGGCGCTGCGTTGCGAAGATCATGTGGATCCCGACCGCGCGCGCCATGTGCGCGAGGCGGCTGACCGGTCCCTCCATCTCGGCACGGTGGCTGGTCATCAGGTCGGCGAGCTCGTCGACGACCACGACGATGTACGGGAGCGGTTCGATCTCCTCCTCGCCGGCCGCCTTCTTGCGGTACCCCTCGATCCCCTTCACGCCCGCATTCTGGAGGAGCTTGTAGCGCCGCTCCATCTCGAGGCAGAGCCACTCCAGCATCCGGACCGCCTGCCGCGCCTCGGTGATCACGGGGCAGACCAGCGCGGGGATGCCGTCGTACGGGGTGAGCTCCAGCCGCTTCGGATCGATCAGGATGAGCCGGAGATCCTCGGGTCGGTTGCGGAACAGCAGCGACAGGAGCAGGCAGTTCAGGCAGACGCTCTTGCCGGAACCGGTCGTCCCGGCGACGAGGAGATGAGGCATCGAGGCGAGATCGGCGAACACCGGAGCGCCGGAGATCTCGCGGCCCAGCGCCAGCGGCAGCGGCCCCCGCAGCGCGCGGAATTCATCGGTCTCGAGGATCTCCTTCAAGGAGATCATCGCCCGGTTGCGGTTGGGGACCTCGATCCCGATCGCCGCCTTCCCCGGGATCGGCGCGACGAGCCGGATCGACTCCGCCCGGAGCGCGAGCGTGATGTCGTCGACCCGGCTGACGATCTGGCTGACCCGCACGCCGGGCGCCGGCTCGTACTCGTAGCGGGTCACGACCGGTCCCGGATGGACCTCACCGACGCTCCCCCGGATCCCGAAGTCCTGGAGCGTTCGCATGAGCTGCCGCGAGGTCTCCAGGATCTCCTCCCGGTCGATCGCCGCGCGCGTTCCGGGGACCTCCTCGAGCAGGTCGATCTCCGGCAGGGCGCGCTTCCCCTCCGGCGCCGGGCGGATCGGGCGCGCTCCACCGGAACGGATCGGAGACCGCTCGCGGATCGTCGGCTCGACCGGAGCACCCGGATCGACGGGCGGCGGATCGGACGGCGCCTCCACGACCTCCTCCTTCCCTTCGCCGACCAGTTTCAACCGGAGCGGCCGCTTCGGCTTTTCCGTCTCGAGGGGACGGTCCCGTTCGCCTGTTCGCGGGCGGGGCGGACGGCTGGGGAGACGAAGCCCGGAAACGGCGCCGGCGATCCCCTCGCGGATCCGCGCGGGGAGCGAGACGCGCCAGGCGAGCCAGGCGCCGGCGAAGGCGAGCCCCGCGAGGACGATCCAAGCACCGTAGGGACCGAGCAGGGCGCGAAGCTCATCGAGGGCGAAGCGGCCGAAGCGGGAGCCGAGCGAGTCCAGCCTTCCGAAACCGATCGTCGCGACGACTGCGAGGGCGACGATCGGACCTCCGCGACGGAGGATCCCCCTCTTCGGCCTCCCGATCAGCCAGAGAAGCGCCGTCGGCAGGAGCAGGGCCCAGAGCGTCCAGGTGAGGATGGGGCCGAGCCGGTCCAGGAGGGTGCCGGCGACCCGATCCGCCCACGGCCCGGAGGCGGGCTGCTCGGCGCCGTGCGTCGCGAGCGCCAGGCCGACGAACGCGGCCACGAGGAGGAGCAGGACCCCCTGAAGCACGGCGGGGTTGCGCGACCGTCGCGGTGTCGGCAACTCTCCTCCCCCTCGACGCTAGGTCCCCTGCTGCCAGGAGCGGAGGTACGACTCCTGCTCCTGCGTGAGCCGGTCGATCTCCATCCCCAGGGCGGCGAGCTTCAGCCGGGAGATCTCCTCATCGATCTCCCCCGGAACACCGTAGACCCGCTTCTCCAGGGACGCCGCCTTGGCGACCAGATGCTCCGCGCAGAGCGCCTGGTTGGCGAAGCTCATGTCCATCACGCTGGCGGGGTGCCCCTCCGCCGCGGCGAGGTTGATCAGCCGCCCTTCCCCGAGGAGGTGGATCCGCCGCCCGTCGGCGAGCCGGAACTCCTCCACGAACGGGCGCACCGTCCGCCGGGATTGTGCGATCTCGTCCAGCGCGGGGATGTCCAGCTCGACGTTGAAATGGCCCGCGTTCGCGACCAGCGCTCCGTCCTTCATCTTCTCGAAGTGCTCCCGGCGCAGGACGTGGAGGTTTCCCGTGACGGTGAGAAAGACGGTGCCGATCGCGGCCGCCTCCTCCATCGGCATCACGCGGAACCCGTCCATCGCCGCTTCCAGTCCACGCAGCGGATCGACCTCGGTGACGATCACGTTCGCCCCGGCGCCGCGCGCCCGCATCGCCACGCCCCGGCCGCACTGGCCGTATCCGGCGACGACGAAGGTGCTGCCGGCGAGCAGGACGTTCGTGCAGCGGAGGATCCCGTCGAGCGTGCTCTGGCCGGTTCCGTACCGGTTGTCGAAGAGGTGCTTCGTGAACGCATCGTTGACCGCCACGATCGGGTACCGCAGGACCTTCTCCTGCTCCATGCTCCGCAGGCGGATCACGCCGGTCGTCGTCTCCTCCGAGCCGCCGACGACCCCGTCGACCTTGTCGGTCCGCTTCGTGTGCAGCGTGGAGACGAGATCGCACCCGTCGTCCATCGTCAGGGTCGGGCCCGCGTCGATGACGGCGTTGATGTGCTCGTAGTAGGTGTCGTGCCCCTCCCCCTTGATCGCGTAGACCTCGACGCCGTAGTCCTCGACGAGCGAGGCGGCGACGTCGTCCTGGGTGGAAAGGGGATTCGAGGCGCACAGGAGGACGCGCGCCCCCCCGGCCTTGAGCGTGCGACAGAGATTCGCCGTCTCGGTCGTCACGTGGAGGCAGGCCGCCAGGGTCTGCCCGTTGAGCGGCTTCTCCGTCTCGAAACGCTCGCGGATGCGGGTGAGGACCGGCATGGAGCGATCGGCCCAGAGGATCCGGTCCTTCCCCTGTGGGGCCAGGGCGCGATCCTTGACATCGTGGTTCGGCATCGGGGTCTTTCCTCCTCGTCCTAGAGCGCCGCCTTCAAGGCTTCGACGCGATTGCGCTCCTCCCATGGAAACCCTTCCCCCTCCCGGCCGAAGTGACCGTTCGCCGCCGTCGCGGCGTAGATCGGCCGGAGCAGGTCGAGCGTCTCGGTGATCGCGTGCGGCCGTAGATCGAACACCTCCCGGATCGCCTTCTCGATCCGGACCGGATCGACCCGGTGGGTGTCGTACGTGTTCAGGTGGATCGAGACCGGCTGGGCGACTCCGATCGCATAGGCGAGCTGGATCAGCGCCCGGTCGGCGAGCTCGGCGGCGACGATGTTCTTCGCGACCCAGCGCGCCGCGTACGCCGCCGAGCGGTCGACCTTCGACGGGTCCTTCCCGGAGAAGGCGCCCCCGCCGTGCGGAGCCAGTCCCCCGTACGTATCGACGATGATCTTCCGGCCGGTCAGGCCGGTGTCGGCCCACGGACCGCCGCGGACGAAACGCCCGGTCGGGTTGATGTGGAAGACGACCGACTTGGGATCGTACATCCCCTCCGGAAGCACCGGGAGGATCACGTGTTCCCGGATCCCGGCCCGGACCTCTTCGATGGTGACGTCCTCCTTGTGCTGCGCGGAAACGACGACCGTGTCGATCCCGACCGGTCGCTCATCCTCGTAGGCGACGGTGACCTGGCTCTTGCCGTCCGGCCCGAGAAACGGCAAGACCCCGTTCTGGCAACACTCCCCGAGCCGGGCGGTCAGCTTGTGCGCGATCTGGATCGGCAGCGGCATCAGCTCGGGGGTCTCGTTGGTCGCGTAGCCGAACATCAGCCCTTGATCCCCCGCCCCCCGGTCGCGCGGATCGACCTGGGAC
>WJJW01000426.1 GCA_014729455.1 Candidatus Eiseniibacteriota bacterium | reverse complement strand
GGCGTCAGCGGTCCCGCGCCGGGCTGCCTTCGCAGCGGGGCGGGACGGCGTCAGCGGTCCCGCGCCGGGCTGCCTTCGCGGCGGGGCTCGAGCAGCTCCTCGAGGAGCCGCCGGGCGGCGCCGGGATCGGCGAGGCGCAGCGGAGCGCGGCTGGCCCGGGGGCCGACGTGGACCGCGATTCCGTCGGACGGAAGCGCTCCGAAAAGATCCTCGTCGGTCTGATCGTCTCCGAACGCCACGACCAGACCGGCCGCCTCGGTCCGCTCCAGCAGACGGGTGACGATCATCCCCTTGTGCACTCCGTAGGAGCGGACCTCGATGTTCTTCTCCCCGGCGAGGATCTGGACCGGGTAATTGCTCAGCAGCTCGAGCAGGTGCAGATGCAGCTCCTTCGCCTGGATCGCGCCGTACTCGACGTCGGCCTGCCGGTAGTGCCAGACGAGGGAGGCCCCCTTCTCCTCGACGAACGATCCGCGGGTCCGTAGCGCGAATTCGTCAAGGATCGGCCGAACCTCCTCTTTCCAGTCCATCGGGACCCCTTCGAGCCGGGTCCAGTCCTCGTCGGGCCGCCAGCGCGACCAGAGACCGTGCTCCGCATGCAGCCCCACGGGGATCGTGCCGAGCCAATCGTCGATATCCTCCCGCTTCCTCCCGCTGACCAGATGGATGCAGGTCCCCGGCCGGCGCGCCAGCGCCTGCAGGAGGTTCCGGAGGTCCTGATCCGGTCGGGCCAGGCCGGGCTCGGCGCGGAACGGCACCAGCGTCCCGTCGTAATCGAGCAGCAGCGCGATCCGCTCCGCCCGCCGGATCCGGTCCACCGCCTCCCGCAGATGCGGCGCCGGGGTGACCCCCCACCGCCGGCCGGTCTCGACCAGCCGCGCCTGGGACCTCTCCAGCGCCTGGACGAACGTCGTCGCCCAGTGGTGCACGTCCTCGCGCGCGACCCGCTCGCGCAGCGACCGCATCCGGGTCTCCTGCTCGTCGAGCGACATCGTGATCGCCCGCTTGATCGCGTCGCCGACCTGCTCGATGTCGTACGGATTGACGTGCAACGCCTCCTCGAGCTGGGAAGAAGCCCCGGCGAACTCGCTCAGGATCAAAACGCCGTTCTCCTCGTTCCGACAGGCGATGAACTCCTTGGCGACCAGGTTCATCCCGTCGCGGATCGGGGTGACCAGCATCACGTCGGCCGCTCGGAACATCTTGACGACGTCCCGCTGCGGGAAGCTCTGGAAGAGGTAATGGACCGGCGCCCCCTCCAACGTGCCGAATCGCCCGTTGATCCGCCCCACCAGCTCATCGACCTGCCGCCGGAAGGACTCGTACGCCTCGACGTGGAGCCGCGACGGCACGGCGATCTGGATCAGCTTGACGTAGCGCCGCAGGGTCGGCTCGCGCTCGAGGAGGTTCTCGAAGGCGAGCAGACGCCGTGGGATCCCCTTCGTGTAGTCGAGCCGGTCGATGCCGAGGACGATCTTGCGGTCGGGATCCTCCGCGCGGAGCAGGCTCGACTCCTCGACGATGCGTGGATCGTCGGCCATGCGCGTGAACGTCGACGCGTCGACGCCCATCGGGTACGCCCCGAGCTCGACCTCCCGCTGCCCCACGCGGATCCGTCCGACGCGCGCCTCGATCCCGAGGATCCGGACCACGGAGGTCGTGAAGTGGCGCAGGTAGGAGGCGGTGTGGAAGCCGATCACGTCCGAGCCGAGGACGCCGCGGAGCAGCGCGTCCCGCCGCGGCAGCAACCGGAAGACCTCGTACGAAGGGAACGGCGTGTGCAGGAAGAAGCCGATCGTCGCGTCCGGGATCCGCTCGCGCAGGAGCGCGGGGAGCAGCATGAGGTGGAAGTCCTGGATCCAGACCAGGTCGCCGGGGCGGTAGGCCGAGGCGATCAGATCGGCGAACCGCTCGTTGACCGACCGGTAGCTGGCCCAGTGGCGCGAGTGCAGCGGGATCATGTCGAGCAGGTAGTGGAACGTGGGCCAGAGAACGCCGTTCGAGAAGCCGTCGTAGTACCCCTCGAGTTCATCCTCGGTGAGCCACATCGGGACGGTGCGGATCTCGCGGAGCGAGGCTTCCAGCTCGGCGCGATCGGACTCGCTCATCGCCGGGAGCTGCCCGGGCCAGCCGAACCACAACCCGCCGTGCTGCTCGTGCGGCCCTTTGAGGCCGGTGGCGAGGCCGCCCGAGCTCTGTGTGACCGAGAATCGTCCCTCTTCCGAACGGACGGTCACCGGGAGCCGGTTCGATACCAACAAGAGTCTCGACATGCACCTACCCGCTTCCCGCAATTCGAGGCCGTTCCTATCTGTACCATCCCTCCGGAGCGAGTTCAACTTCCCGGTCCCCGAAATCCGTGCGATCATCCGTCCCGACGCGCCGAGCGCGGGAAGGGAGATGCATCCTCCATGTCGGGTCGATTCGAATACGCCATTCCCACCGAAGAGGGAGCGATGGACGAGGTGGGGGTCATCCTCACCCAGTCGTTCTGCGATCAGGAAGAGATCTGGACCACGTATCGGGAGCGGACCGGCGACGAGAACTTCCGCACGCTGCGCGACGGCGGAGAGGTCGTCGCCGCCTGCGCGATCCTCCCCTGCGGGCAGTGGTTCGGCGGCCGCGTCGTCCCGATGGGAGGGATCGCGGCGGTCGGCGTCCCTCCGCACCGGCGCGGCCGCCGGTACGCGGAGCGGTTGATGGGCGAGGCGGTGCGCGAGATGCACCGCGAGCGGATCCCGCTCTCGGTTCTCTACGCGTCGAGCGTCGCGCTCTATCGCCTGGCCGGCTACGAACCGGCCGGTTGCCGGATGATCCACTCGATCGATCTGCGTTCCATCGCGCATCGCAAGGGGGAGATCCCGTTCGTCCCGGTACGCGGGACCCCGGGCGAACCGGTCCGCGCGGTCGCCGCCGAGCGGGGACGCCGGAGCAACGGGAACGTCGATCGAGACGATCGGTTCTGGGTGATGCTCACGAAGGCGATTCAGAAGCAGCCGGTCTTCGGCTATCTCCTCGGCTCGGAGGCGGAGCCGGTCGGCTACGTCTTCTTCCAGCAGGAGCGCAAGGAGTGGGGCTACGACCTCGTCGTCCGGGACATGGCGGCCACGACCCCGGAGGCGATGCGCGCCCTGTGGAGCTTCCTGGCCGCGCACCGGACGATGAGCCGCAACGCTTCCTGGCCCGGACCGGCGGTCGACCCGCGCCTCCGCGGCCTCGCCGAACCGGTGCACCGGATCCTCCGCAGCGAGCTCTGGATGCTCCGCATCGTCGATCTGCGCGGCGCGCTCGAGCAGCGCGGCTATCCGGCGTCGCTCGAAGCGGAGCTGCACCTGGAGGTGGCCGACGATCTCATCGAGGCCAACAACGGCCGCTTCATGCTCCGGGTCCGGGACGGCCGCGGGGTCGTGGAACCGGGCGGCCGCGGGGATCTCCGGATCAAGATCCGCGAGATGGCGCCCCTGTACACGGGCCTCTGGTCCGCTGGGGACCTGACCGCGCCCGGCGCTCCCGACCCGGCGCTCGAGGAGGCCGACCGGATCTTCCGCGGTCCGCCTCCCTGGATGGCCGATCCCTTCTGATCGGAGCGATCCGGCACCTTCTCGGAGGACGGGCGGTCTGGTAGGCTTGTTCGGTCCGAGCCGCAGGAGGGACTCCGTCCAGCAACCCCATCCAGGAGGTCAGCCCTGAACCCGCTAGAACAGATCCAGGATCAGAAGATCGAGACGACGTTCCGGGAGATCGCCCCGGCCGTCGATTTCTGCTCGCTCCGGCTGGAGCGGGAACGGGCCGAGGTCCTGTCGGTCCGCCAGAACATCCCCCAACCGGTGCAGACCGAGGAAGACCAGGGGGCGATGATCACGGTCATCGACGGCGGCGGGATGGGCTACGCCGCGACCAGCGACCTCACGCCCGCCGGTCTCCGCCGGGCCGCCGAGGAGGCGACCGGCTGGGCGCGCCGGAGCGGCCGGCGGTCCGTGGTCGACTTCGGCCGCCTTCCGCTCGAGCCGCAGAACGGCGAGTTCGCGACGCCCGTCGCCAAGCCGTGGGGCTCGATCGGGTTGAAGGAAAAGCTCGAGATCCTGCAGCGCGAGTGCGAGCGCCTGAAGAGCGACGACCGGATCGTCGACTGGAGCGCGGCGCTGATCATGAGCGAGCGTGATTCGCTGCAGATCACGATGGACGGAGGACGGATCTTCCAGAGGCGGAACGTCCTGATCCCGCAGC
>WJJW01000425.1 GCA_014729455.1 Candidatus Eiseniibacteriota bacterium | reverse complement strand
GTGCAGGACCTGATGGCGAACCCCGAGCTGACTCCCTACATGACGCGCGATGAGTTCGAGGCGTACGCCGCGGGGATGATGCAGACCATCACCGTGCTGCTGAACGAGTACGCCCGTGATCGGGACCAGGGGGTCGGCGTGGCGCTGACCGGGCTGGTGGGGACGCTCGAACGCCAGCGTGACGAAGATTACCGGGAGCTGCGCAGCCGGATCGAGGCGGTCCGGGCCGATCTCGCCGAAGAGCAGTTGAGGTCCAACCTGAGGGTTGGAGATGCCGACCAGCCGGGGTTGATGGCGCCGACCAGCCATACACCAGCGGATGGACTGGAAGGAGACCAGAAATGAGAAACACCACTCGAGTCCGTGCCGTCGGAAAGCGGATCTGCCTGACCGCGCTCGGGTTCCTCGTTCTCGCCGGGGCCGCCGGCCCCGCGGGGGCGGACGATCCCGATCCGAAGAAGGTGATCCGTCAGATCGGGGTGATGGAGAGCATCGTCGACCAGGTGCTGATCGACAGCCCCTACTTCCTCGTGCACGGCGGGGACAACACCCGCGGCCTCTACATCGAGGACTTCGGGGCCGTCTTCACGTTCGACGCCTCGCTCGTCGGGAGGAACTGGATCTTCGACAACTTCGTCCTCGATCTGAAGAACCGCTTCGAGATCAAGACGAACGACGACGGGGACAAGGTGATCATCCTGAAGGATGCCGACTCCCGAGAGCAGGTCGAGGAGCTGGAGAAGCAAAAGGAGACCGAGGAGGAGTACGACCCCGAGACGGTCTTCCAGAACGGGAAGCAGGAGATGATGCAGACGCTGCTGGACTACGGAGAGACGATGACCTCGCTGTCGAACGACCAGCACGTCGTGATCGCGGCGTTCCTGAAGGGAAACGAGTTCTTCAAGGAGCGCCAGATCTCCCGCCTGATCCTGAAAGCCCGCATGAACGACCTGCGGGACTTCAGCGCCGGCCGGATCAACGAGGACACCGCCCGGTCGAGGATCCTGGTGGAGGAGTACTAGGCGAAGCCGCGTTCGGGGGGGATCCCCGCGGCACGACCCGTCCAGCCGGGGAGATTGCGACGGGAAGGCTCGGGGATCCCTGCTCCATCGGCCGGCCCGGTCCCGTGAAGGGGCCGGGCCGGTCTCGCTTGACGACCAGGCCGATTCCTCTCCAGACTGTCCGGGGAGGACAACACCATGGGTCAGAACAGGATCGAGAAGATCGCCGAGCGGTTCGCGGTGGGGCGGCCGGCGGGGCGGGGTGTTCGCTCCGGGGACTTCCTCACGATCGCCCCGCGGCACGTCATGACGCACGACAACTCCGGAGCGGTGATCCCGAAGTTCCGGTCGATCGGAGCGACCCGGGTGAAGGACCCCGCGCAGCCGGTCTTCATCCTGGATCACGACGTCCAGAACGAGAGCCCGGAAAACCTGGCGAAGTACGCGGCGATCGAGGAGTTCGCCCGCGAGCACGGGATCGCGTTCTTCCCGGCGAAGAGCGGGATCAGCCACCAGATCATGGTCGAGGAGGGGTTCGTCCTGCCGGGAACCTTCGTCGTCGGCTCCGACTCCCATTCGAACCTCTACGGGGCGGTCGGGGCGCTGGGGACCCCCGTCGTCCGGACCGACGCGGCGGCGATCTGGGCGACCGGAAGCACGTGGTGGCAGGTTCCCGAGGTGGTTCGCGTCACACTGACCGGTGCGCTCCCGCCCGGCGCGGTCGGCAAGGACGTGATCATCGCCCTGATCGGTTTCTTCAAGGGCGATGAGGTCCTGAACTGCGCGATCGAGTTCGACGGGGACGGCCTCGCCGGCTTGACGATGGACCAGCGCCTGACGATCTCGAACATGACGACGGAGTGGGGTGCGCTCGTCGGCCTGGTTCCGTACGACGAGACGACCCGCGCATTCCTCCTCGCACGGGCGGAAGCGATGGCCCGCCGCGGGGACGCGCATCCGCGCCTGACCCCCGAGACGATCGAGCGGTTCGAGCGGGACGATCCGCAGCCCGACCCGGACGCGTTCTACGCGAAGGAGTTCACGCTCGATCTCTCCTCGGTCACGCCCCACGTGGCCGGGCCGGACGGCGTGAAGACGATCACGCCGCTCGGGGAGATTCAGGAGCAGAAGGTCCGGATCGACAAGGCGTATCTGCTCTCCTGCGTCAACAGCCGCCTCGAGGACATCGCCGGCGCCGCCGAGGTCGTGAAGGGGAAGAAGGTCGCCGACCACGTGAAGATGTACGTCGCCGCCGCCTCGGCCTCGATCGAAGAGGAGGCGAAGAGGCGCGGCCACTGGCAGGCGCTCCTGGACGCCGGAGCGATCCCGCTCCCGCCCGGGTGCGGACCGTGCATCGGCCTGGGCGAGGGGATCCTCGAGCCCGGGGAGACGGCGATCTCGGCGACCAACCGGAATTTCAAGGGACGCATGGGTTCCCGCGACGCGCAGGCGTACCTCGCCTCCCCGGCGGTCGTCGCGGCCTCGGCCGTGGCGGGCCACATCGCCGCTCCGGGGTCTCCACCGCCGCGGGAGATCGTCGGCGAGATCCGCGAGCACGAGGCGCCGCCGACCGCATCGGACCGGATCGAGATCCTCGAGGGGTTCCCGAAGCGGATCGAAGGAGAGCTGGTCCTGATCCCGAAGGACAACCTGAACACGGATGGGATCTACGGCAAGGAGTACACGTACAAGGACGACTTCCCCCCCGAGGAGATGGGGAAGGTGGCGATGCTCAACTACGATCCACGATTCCAGGAGATCGCGCGTGAGGGGGATCTCCTGGTCGGCGGCTGGAACTTCGGGACCGGCTCGTCGCGCGAGCAGGCGGCGACGGCCTTGAAGTTCCGGGGGATCCCGCTGGTCATCGCCGGCTCGTTCTCGCAGACGTACAAGCGCAACGCGTTCAACAACGCGTTTCCGGTGATCGAGTCGCCTCTCCTCGTGCGGGAGCTGCGGAAGCGGTTCGCGGCCGCGGAGGAGGCGACGATCCGGACCGGGTTGCACGCGACGGTCGACTTCGAGTCGAGCCGGATCACGGTCGAAGGGGAGGCATTCGCGTTTCCGCCGCTGGGGGAGGTCGCCCAGGAGCTGGTCGCCCTGTCCGGTTTCGAGGCGGTGCTGCGCCGGCGGCTCGGCGCGTCCTGAGGGGAGGATACGATGGGGGAGATGTTATCGCGCACGCTGGCCGAATGGGCGGCGGAGACGAAGTACGAGGACTTGACTCCGGAGGCGATCGAGGCGGCGAAGGCGTTCGTCTACGACTCGCTCGGGTGCGCCTTCGGAGGAGCGCGCCTGCACGATAGCCGCATCGTCGAGCGGCACGTCGCGGAAAAGGGGTGCAAGCCGGAGTGCACGGTTTTCGGCTCGGGCCTGAAGACGCACGCGGTCGAGGCGGCGTTCCTGAACGCGTTGATGATCCGGGCGATGGACTACAACGACATCTACTGGAAGCAGGATCCTTCGCATCCGAGCGATCTGATCCCGGCCGCGAGCGTGCTCGCCGAGCGGGAAGGGCTTTCCGGGAAGGAGATGATCCTCGGAATCGTACTCGGCTACGAGGTCGAGATGCGGCTCTGCGAGTTCGCGATCCCCGGGATCCGTGAGCGCGGCTGGCACCATGCGACCTTGACCGCCTACGCGGCTCCGCTCGTCGCCGGGCGGATGCTGCAGCTCGACGCCGACCGCATGCAGCACGCGCTGGGGATCTCCGCCTGCCGCCACTTCACCCTCGGGTCCGCCGTGGCCGGCAAGCTGTCGATGATGAAGAACACGGTCGATCCGCTCGCGACGCGGACCGGCGTCGAGTCGGCGTTTCTCGCCCGGGACGGTTACTCCGGTCCCGAGAACGTTCTGGACGGCAAGGAGGGGATGTTCCACTGCCTCGGGCCGGACTGGGACACCGATGCGCTCGTCGGCGGCTTGGGGAAGAGCTGGAAGATCACCGACTGTGGAATGAAGGCGTATCCCACGGAAGCGCTGACCCACACCCCGATCACCGCGACGCTCTACCTGCTGCGGGAGAACGATCTGGCGGCGGAGAAGATCAAGGAGGTCCGGATCGAGACGATCGCCCGCGCGGCGGACATCTTGAGCGATCCGGCGAAGTACGATCCCCGGACGAAGGAGGCGGCCGACCACTCGCTCCCCTACTGCATCGCCGCCGCGCTGGTCGACCACAAGGTCACGCCGGAGCAGTTCGAGGAGGCGAAGATCATGGAGCCGCGCCTGCGCGAGCAGCTTCCCAAGGTGAAGGTCCTCGCCAACGAGGAGTTCGAGAAGCTCTTCCCGAAGATCCAGCCGTGCCGCGTGGAGATCGAGACGACCGACGGGACCGTCTTCGAGCGTCGCATCGACATCCCGAAGGGCGACCCGCGGGATCCGATGACGCGCGAGGAGCTGGGGATCAAGTTCGACGCGCTCGCCGGGCCGTCGGTTTCGGAGACACGGCGCGCCGAGATCCGCGAGACGGTCTTCGGTCTCGACCGCCTCGCGAAGGCGGAGGAGCTGATCCGCCTCTGCGTCGCGGACCAGTAGGAACCGGACGAGGGGCCCTCAGCTCGAGGAGCCCCTCCTCCGGATGAACCCGTAGAAGAACAGAACCAGCCCCGGGGCCAGAAGCGTCAGCGTGGACGCCTCCGGTACGGGCCGGACCGGTCCCGAGGGCTCGAGGGGACCCGGTCCCGGCCTCGCGGGAGCGATGTCCTGATTCCGGTGCGGATCATGGTCGAGCCGGGCCGAAGCCTCCGGCGGCGGAGCCGTCGAAGGGTCTTCGGCGAAAAAGACGTAAGCGTTCGCCGGCTGCGGGACGAGCCCGATCAGGAGCAGCCCGAGAAGAAGCAGGACCAACGGACGGCCCATCAACATACGCGTCACCTCCCGAGATGTGCGTCGGTGATGCCGTGGCCCGGATCATGAGGGGCGAAGCCAG
>WJJW01000424.1 GCA_014729455.1 Candidatus Eiseniibacteriota bacterium | reverse complement strand
GGTTCGACGCGATCTCATCGCGCGTGGGGCGGATCACTTTGCGGTTCAACGGGCGCAGAGGCGACGCGTTCTCGCGGCCCGGCCCCCCGCGCAGCGACTTGATCTTCCGATCGCTGATCGATTCGTAGCTCAGCACGACCAGCCGGCCTCCCGGGATCAACCAGTCGGGAACGCCGGCGATCAGCCGATCGATCTCCTCGATCTCACCGGTCGTGCGCAGCCGGAGAGCCTGGTAGATGCGGCTGAGATCGGCCGCCCCGCCGCGGAGCTGCCCTGCCCGGCGCAACGCGCCGACGAGATCCCCCGACGTCCGGATCGGCCGGCTCCGGCGCGCCTCGACGAGCGCACGCGCCACCGCGCGGGCGTTGCGCACTTCCCCGAGTTCCCGCAGCGTTTCGGCCAGCTCCTCCTCCGTGGCGTCGGCGAGGTAGTCGGCCGCGGTCCCCTCGCGCCGGCGATCCATCCGCATGTCGAGAGGGGCGTCTGCGTCGCGATAGCGGAACCCTCGATCCTTCGCGTCGAGGGCTTCCGAATTCAGACCGAGGTCGATGAGGATCCCATGCGCGTGCCGGTCCCGCTCGGCGAGACGCGTGCCGATCCGGGAGAACGGCTCGGCGAACAGCTCGACCCGATCTCCCTGGTGCTCCAGCTTGTCGCGTGCGATCTCGAGCATCTCCTGATCCCAGTCGAATCCCCAGACGCGGCCGTTCGAATCGAGCGTCTCGAGGAGGAGGAGCGTATGGTTCGCTGCGCCGATCGTCCCGTCGACGTAGAGCCCGTTCGGATCCCGGACCAGAAGGTCGACTGCGGTCTCCGCCAGGACGGGCAGATGCCCCATGGTGCTCCTCGGTTCGAAGGGAACAGGGGGGCGATCCGAGCGCGCTGCCCAGCGCTGGCGAACACCAGGTGGGGGGAGGTCAACGCATCTGCTCGGACCGCCGCTGTCCCTTTCGAAGAGCGGGCTAGTTCCTCGAAACCGACTCGGGCGCGAACCGACGGACGAGCTCCTCGAGCCCGGCGCTTCGCGGCCCCGCGGAGGGTTGTCCGGATTCCTCCGCGAACTCCGTGATCTGCGTCTCCCCCGCGATCTGCGCGAGCTCCTCCTCCGCGAGCGAGAGACGGAGAAGGGTGCGGAGGTATGGATCGATGCCGACGAAACGGAGTCCGACCCCCCGACTCCGGAGGCGACGCAGCAGGAGCAGGATCTCCCCACCGATCCGGTAGTCGAGGTGCGACACCTCGCGGCAATCGATCCAAACCTCCTTCGTCCCGCTCGGGACCCCCTCCAGGCGGGACGCGAGTCGCCGGAACTCGGGCCGTCGCAGCGCCCCTCGCGGCTGCTCGACCCACTCGGGTCCTCCGGCCAAGACCGGCGATCGCATTGCGTTCTCATGCGTCATGCGGCCCCCCCTCGCTCTGCTGCCTCTGCGTCCGCACGAGCAGGTACTTCGCCGCGCCCTCCTCGAGCGTTCCCCCCATGGTCGCTCCGGCCTGGCGGTACGCGTCGAACCGCTCCGGGGCCCACACTTCGATCTTGTTGTCGTGTCCGAAGATCACCGCCTGGTCCTCGATCCCCGCGTGGTCCCGCAGTGCCTTCGGAATCTGGATCCGTCCCTGGCTGTCGGGCTGCTGGACCGAGCCGCCCGCCAGGAGGTCCCGGGAGAACCAGCGCGCCTGCCGCTCGGCGTGGAAGACCGGGTCGTCGAGCGGCTCCCGGAACTTCGCCCAGGTGGAAAGCGGCAGCAGGTAGATGCAGCTGTCGAGACCCCGGATCAGGACGAGATCCGAGGAGGCTTCCCCCTGCTTGAGGATCTCCCGGAACTTCGCCGGCACGTTCAATCGTCCCGCGTTATCGACGGTGTACCGGTACTCGCCCAGATATGGGATCAAGGTCCCCCCGACCTTCTCTGTAGAAAAATCCCAGTGATTGCCCCTTGGCGAACCTACAGTACCCATATCGGTACTGAAGCGTCAACTGATTACCCCAATCTCTCCCACAAAAAGCATGGCCCCCTCGCTCCTCGACGGGAAAGCAATCCAACAGATTCGTCGGTTTTTTTAGCGGGACGGAGGCGGGGACGCGGAAGCGGGCCGGAGGGACACCTCGTCGAGGAGCGCGGCGAGGCGTCCCGCCAGCCGTCGCCTCTCGAAGCGTGCGACCGCGCTGCGATCGGCGCCGGAACGGGGGCTCTCCCCCGCCCGGTAGCGATCGTAGAAACGCGCCAAAGCGACCGACCCGGCCTCCGGGTCGGAGGGGAGCGCGCACGCGCCGGCCCCGAGAGAGGCGATCAGGTCCCAGGCCGCTCCGCGCGGCACCAGGCCGAGGATCGGTCGGTCGGCGTGCAGGTACTCGAACACCTTCCCGGGCAGGATCAGTCCGCCCCGGTCGCTCTCCTGCTCCATCAGGACCAGGACGCGGGCGCGAAGCAGCCGGGCGGTCGCCTCGCGGTGCGGCAGGGAGTCGAGGAAGCGGACCGTTCCTCCGAGGCCGCGGCGCTCCACCTCGCGTTCATCCTCCCGGTAGCGAGGACCGATCAGCTCGACCGCGAGATTCTCGCGCGCCTCCGGCCGACGGCGCAGGAACGCCTCGAGGACGTCCAGCAACGGACCGACCGGCCGCTCGGGGTTGAGCTGGCCGAGATGCAGCAGCGTGAAGCGGTCGGAGACCGGCGGCGCTTCCCGGGGGAAGTCGGAGGCGTCGAACCCGTTCGGGATCCAGACGACGCGACCGGGATCGAGGAACGGATAGCGGGCGAGGAAGTCCCGGCCGGTCGCCTCCGCGGTCACGACGATCCGATCCGCATTGCGGACGACGGCGCCCTCGAGCCGCTCGTGCAGGCGCCGATGCCAGCCGGTCGCGGGCGCGAAGCTCATCCGCCGCGTCCACGGATCGCGGAAGTCGGCGACCCAGGGGATTCCCCTGCCGGCGAGACGAAGCCCGACCAGGTGCGCGCTGTCCGGGGACGAAGTCGTCAGCAGAACGTCTCCGGGACCGAGAAGCCGGCGGGCCGCCCGCGCGGCGAACGGCACCCAGCCGACGTACGGGTCGGGGACCGTTCCCCATGAGGCGATCCTGCGGAGCAGACCTTGCAGCCGACCCGAGCGGCGCGCGTTCGTCTGTCCGCCACCGCCTCCCCGGCCCAGCTTCCCGAGGACCGCCGGCCCGGTCACCGCGGCGGTCCGGACGACCGGCACCGACGGTGGGATCTCGGCGGCGAGGCTCTCGTCGCGCATCCAGTAGTGGCTCGAGGCGACCGTGACGACCGCGGGCGACCAGCCATGCTCGGGAAGATAGCGGACGAACTTCACCGTCCGCTGCACACCGGCACCGCCCGTCGGCGGGAAGAAGTAGGCGACCGTGACCAGTCGTTTCACTCGGTGCAGGGACCGTCGCCGATCCCGACACCGACGCCGCGCATCCCCTCCGGCGAGGCCAGGCGGATCCAGTAGACGCCCGGGGCCACGGGGTCCCCCGCGTCGTCGGTCCCGTCCCAGACCCGGTCGCCCGGGAGGAGCCCCTGGAACCGCCGGATCACGGTTCCGGAGAGATCGACGATGACCCCGTCCCCCACGCCCGAGAAGCCGAGGAGGCGCACCCCCTCGCCGCAGTCCGGGATGAACGGGTTCGGATAGGCGACGAGCGGCTCGTCCGACGCCCCGCTGGAGGAGGTCGGGGTGATGCTCGCCAGGCCGCGCGTCGTCCCCGTCCAGAGGGTTCGGCCATCCGGGTCGAGAGCGAGCGCCTCCACATTCGGGTGCGGCAGGTCGGGAGGACCGTGCGTCTCGAAGACGAATCCGTCGCCGTCTGGGATCATCCGCGTCACGCCCGCGTTGGCGGTCGCGACCCAGGCGCCTCCGTCCCGGAGCGGAACGAGGTCGTTGACCACGGATGAGGGGAGACCGAAGAACCCCGATCCGATCTGGGTCACGTCATCCGGATCGATCAGCGTGATGCCCGCCGTCGTTCCGACCCAGACGCGGTCCCCTTCGACTGCCAGGCGGGTGATGTCGTCGGAGATGAGCGTGCGGGAGGCGGTCCCCTCGGTGAAGTAGCGCACCCACGGGCCGTCGTCCGCGGTGAGAGGGAGCTGATCGCGGCCCAGATCCCAGCGATGGACCCCCTGATCGCTGTAGCCGATCCAGACGAACCGGCCGAGCGGGAGGATCGCGCGGATCCGGTTGCGCAGGAGCTGCCCCCCGGGCGTCGAGACCGTGATCTGGGTCCACTCCCCGGTTTCCGCGCGCCGGAACCAGACCCCCTGCGCGTACTCCTCGTTGTCGGCGGCCTGATCCGAGGCGCACCAGAGATGTCCGTTCGGATCGTAGGCGATGTCGCGGAGGTTGCGGGGCGGTCCGCTCTCGGTCGAGCCGTCGGAGCGGAGCCGGAGGTCGCAGCCGTTCTCGCCGCAGCAGCACTGCGCCAACCAGAGGTCTCCCGCGGGCGCATAGAGCAGATCGAACGTCCAGTCAGAGACGTTCTGCGGGGGAAGCCACGCCGAACCGGTGAAGGTCTGGATCATCGGCAGCGTTCCCGAGGCGGCGTGGCTCAG
>WJJW01000423.1 GCA_014729455.1 Candidatus Eiseniibacteriota bacterium | reverse complement strand
GGGGTCGACTGGCGCGCCGTCCATGACCGTTACGAACCCCTGGTCGATCGCGTCGCGAGCCGCGGAGAATTCTCCGATCTCATGTGGGAGATGCAGGGGGAGCTGGGCACCTCGCACTGCTACGAGCTGGGCGGGGACTACCGGCCGGAGCCGGCCTACCTGCAGGGGTTCCTAGGCGCCGACCTGGAGCTCGACGCGCGCAGCGGAGCCTGGCGGATCGCCCGGATCCCGCGCGGGGACTCGTGGGACGAGCGGCGGAGCAGCCCGCTGGCCGCGCCGGGCCTCGGGGTCTCCGAAGGCGACGAGATCCTCGCCGTCGGAGGCGGCTCCTCCTTCCCCTTGCGCGCGGCTTTCGCGGCAGCCTTCTCCCCCTCCGCGTCGTGCGGCGGCGCGCCGGGCGGTTGCGGGGTCCGCGTCGCCGGCTCGAACGGCGAGACCGTGTCGGCGGCCAGCGGAATCAGCATCGGGACGGATCCCTTGGGAAAGCCGAGGTCGAAGTACTGGCTGTCGTACACCGGATCGAAGATCCGATCCGAGATGAAGTAGAGGTACTTCCCTTCCGGATCGAACGCCGGCATCCGGTCGCGGAAGTCCGGCCCGCTGACCGGGACGACCTTCCCGCCCTTCGCGGTGTCGGCGAGGTGGATCCGGACCGTCCTCTGCGTGTCGGGGAAGCCGTACGCCAACCAGCGCCCGTCCGGAGACCAGGCGAGCCCGTCGATCCGCGCGAATCGGCTCCGCTCGATCGTCCGCGCGCGGCCCGAGCGGAGATCGACGACGATCACCTCCTGGCGCTGGTTGGTCAGCGCGACCCGATCCGCCCCGGCGGGGGCCGGTTCCAACAGGACCACGCGCCCGAAGTCTCCGTCGATCCGCTTCGGCGGCGCGTTGCCGGCGGCGGTCAGGATCAGGAGCGATTCCTCGCCCGATTCGTCGGTGACCGCGACGATCCGCTTGCCGTCGGGGAGCCAGCTCGCCAGGCGGCAGCGCGCCCCCGCCCGCGTATCGTTGCGGCGGGGCGCGCCTTCCCACAGACCCATCGAATAGACCCCGCCGCGGGCGACGCAGGCGATCGAGTGGCCTTTCGGGTGGAGGTGGTAGCTCTCGAGAAAGCGCGAAGCCGAAACGAAGCGCCGGCCCCGCTGCGCGCGCGGACTGCGGATCTCGACGTCGATGCCCCGGCTCTCGCCCGACTCGGCATCGAACAGGAAGAGGTCCGCGCCGGCGTGGTAGACGATCCTGCGGCCGTCGGACGACGGGAAGCGCACGTAGTAATCCTCGTGCTCGGTCTCCCGGCGCAGCCCGCGCCCGGTCGGCGTGCACGAGTACAGGTTCCCGGAGCCCTCGTGATCGGAGAGGAAGTAGATCCGATCGCCGACCCACATCGGGTTCGCGAGGTTCCCCTTCAGACGGACGAGCGGGGTGAAGTTGCCGTTGCCGGACCGGTCGATCCAGATCTGGCCCGCCGTTCCGCCCCGGTACCGCTTCCAGCGGGCCGGATCGCCGGAGTTGCGTCCGATCGCGATCCCGGGGCCGTCGGGCTGATGCGTCACCGCGCGCGCCGGACCGAGCGCGAGCGGGCGGACCGGCCCGCCGTCCGCCGGCACGGCGTGGAGATGCCCGAAGTTCCGGAACGGCTGGCGCCAGTCGGAGGCGAAGAGGATCTCCCCGCCGTCCGGCGTCCAGCCGGCGACCTGCGACATTCCCCCGAGCCACGTCAGGCGCCGGACCGGTCCCCCCTCGGCGTCCATCACGTAGACCTCCGGGTGCCCTTCATCCTTGCCGGTGAAGGCGATCCGGGTCCCGTCCGGCGAGAAGGACGGGAACGTGATCGAGCCCGGGTTCGCCGTCAACCGCCGGGCGATCCCCCCCTCGACGGGAACGGTCCAAAGATCGTCTTCGCAGACGAAAACGACGGCATCGCCATGGATCGTGGGATGCCGGTAATACCCCCTCTCGGTTGCCATCGGGTTTCCCTCCTCGGTCACGGGCGTTCGATTCAGCGCGAGGTCGCACAACAGGAGCGCGAACCGCACGATCCGTCATCCTAGCGGAGCGTTGCGCGCGGCGCCACTCCCGCCGGAGCCCATGGACAGCGCGTCCCCGGATCGCTAGGATTGCCCCTCACCATGCAGGAGAACCCCTCGCCGAACGCCCTTCGCTCCGCTCCTCCCGTCGACCAGGAGGAGATCGAATGGCAGCTCTCCGGGGCGCCGCTCGAAGGGATCGAAGCGTGGCTGACCCGATCTTCGGCGCCGTCCCCCTACCGGATCGACGTGGAGCCGACCGTCGAGATCGTCGACCGGTATCTCGATACGGAGGACTGGCGGCTTCACCGCGCGGGCCTCGTCCTCCGGATCCGGACCCGGGGAGCGGAGTCCGAGGCGACGCTCAAGGGGTTCTCCTCGCGCGAGAACGGTCTGGTCCGCCGCCGCGAGATCACCGAGCCGCTTCCCCATGGGGAGCGGGAAGCGCTCCTGCGCTCCACGGGACCGGTCGGTCGGCGGATCGAGTCGCTCTGCGGCAAGCGATCCCTGCGTGCGCTCTTCGCGGTCCGGACGAACCGGCGGGTCTTCCGCCTCGCGACGAACGGCTCGCGCATCGGGACCATCGCGCTCGACCGCTTCGTGGTCGCCGTTCCGGGACGGAACCCGGCTCCCGAGGAGACCCGGGTGGAGGTCGAGGCGGCCGGATCCGACGAACCGCTCGGTCCGGTCCAGGCGTTTCTCGATCAGCTTCGACGAGCCCTGCCCCTCGCGCCGGTCGAGGAATCGAAGTTCGAGGTGGGGCTGCGCCTGTCCGGCCTCGTTCCGCCGGCCCCTCTCCGTTTCGGCGAGACGCGGATCGATCGCGGCATGACGATCGAGGAGGTGGCGTTCGCCGTGCTGCGTCGCCAGTTCACGAAGATGGTCGCCCATGAGCCGGGCACGCGGCTGGGAGAGGATCCCGAGGAGCTGCACGACATGCGCGTCGCGACGCGCCGGCTCCGGGCGGCGCTCCGACTGTTCGGCGATGCCCTGCCGTCCCCCGTCCTGCGATGGACGATCGGACTGAAGCGGACCGCTTCCGCGCTCGGGGAGGTGCGCGACCTCGACGTACAGCTGGAGGACCTGGAGGCGTGGGAATCGGTCGACGGAAGACCGGACGAAGGGGCGCTCGCTCCCTTGACCGCCGAGCTGCGCGCGCGCCGCGACCGGGCGCGGCGGCGGATGCTCGCGCGCCT
>WJJW01000009.1 GCA_014729455.1 Candidatus Eiseniibacteriota bacterium | reverse complement strand
TGCAGTTCTCGAACGTGCACCCGGCGACGCGGCCGCCCTCGACGAGGCTGTAGAGGTAGACGGCTCCCGGTCCCCATCCCGCGCCGGTCGTGTGGCAGTCGACGAAGTGGCAATCGAGGATCTCGATCACCTGGTCTCTCGAGTAGATCGCCGCTCCGGCGACGTCGGGGAAGCTCAAGCCCTCGAACCGGCAGTTCGTGACGAGAGAAGGCCCCGCGACGTCGCTGAAGGCGAGGCCGGGGCCGACGTCCGTGAAGCGGATCCCGTGGACCTCGCCATAGGCGGCGTTGTCGAATTCGAGGCTGTACCAACCGTCCGGGTGTCGTTCCCAGAAGACGGCGTCCGGGTCCTTACCGGAGAACACGAGGGCTTTCGGGGTGTCGATCGACTCGATGTACCGCCCCGCCCCGATCAGGATCGTATCGCCGTCGCTCGCGGCGGCGACGGCGGCTCCGATCGACGTGTGGTCCCCCCCTCCGGCCTGGTCCACCACCCGGGTGGCGGCGTGCGCGGCGCACGCGGAGAACGAAATCAGCAGACAGAGGAAGACGAACGATCGCCCGAGCCCGATCCGGTCGCCTGGCTGGCTGGTCCGGCTCGTCCTGAACATGAGCAAACCTCCTCTCGAAGAACCGTGTGCGTGCCAGGCTCCTTATCGTCCGGCGGCGGCGGAGGCGTGAGGGGATTTCCCCCCGATCCCCGGCCTGGAAGGGCCGGGTGAAGGCGGCTAGGATCCTCGACATCGGCGTTCCAGGGATTCCGTCTGGACCAGAGGAGGGGAAATGGCCGGGTTCACGTTGACCATCGGAGTGGTGTTGATCGTCCTCGGCGTCGGCTCCTATCTCGGCACCGGACGAGAGAGCGCGACGGCGCTGATCCCGAGCGCGATCGGTCTGGTCCTCGCCATCCTCGGCGGGATCGCCCGCAATCCCGACCGCAGCAAGCCGGCGATGCACATCGCCGTCGGCGTGGCGATGGTCGCGTTCCTCGGAACGATCCGCGGGGTGCCGCCGTTTCTGCGGCTGATGGCCGGCGAGGAGGTGGACCGTCCGGTCGCCGCCGTGTTCCAGGTGATCACGGCGGTGCTGACGCTTCTCATCGTCGCCGGCGGCGTGCGGTCGTTCGTGCGAGCACGGAGAGCGAAGACCTAGAGTCCCGCGGGGAGGGGCGCGCCTCCCAGGCTACCACCCCAACGCCTGCGGCAGATCCTGGAACAGGAACTGGAACCGGCCGATCAGGAGGCTCACCCTCCCCATGACCGTGTAGCCGAACGATGCCCCGAACCCGACCATCAGGAAGGTGATCCCGACCTGGGAGATCTTTCCGACCGCGCCCTTGTGCTCCACGCTGAAGTAGAAGTAGATCAGGATCGAGACGACGCCGACCAGGATCAGCAGCGACCCGAGGATCGCGATCCAGGGTGCGGACCCCGGCGAGGGCGGCAGCGTCCCGACGATCTGCGCCTGGATCCGTTCCTTGATCACCGACGGGATCAGATAGCCGGACCATGCGGCGACGTAGAACGCGATCGCGTAGCGACTGACCCACTGCACCTTCCGACCGAGCCGGAAGAGCATCAGGAGCCCGAGCACGCCGCCGGGCAGGAGCCACAAGTCTCCCTGCCCGAAGACCGGAACGGCGAACTTGCGGATCACCGACGAGTAGAAGTAGTGCACGACGTAGTAGCCGGCCGAGACACCGACCAGCAAGTGCTCGGCGAACCGGTAGAACGGGTTGTCGCGGTAGAGCAGCGAGAAGATCGCGATCGTCAGGATCGCGGCGAGGATCATCCCGATCCCATCCCAGCTCATCCGCCGCGTCTCCCTTGCATCCGGTGCAGCAGGAAGGCGACGTTGCCGATCAGGATGAAGACGACGATCAACAGGTGCGCCATCGACTGCGCGTCCATCCCGCGCACCCCCGCCCCGTCGACGTCGATCGAGCGCTCGTACTCGGCGGCTCCCTTCAAGCCGCCCAGGAATCCGCTGAGCTGGCCGGTCTGGAAGTACGGGTAGACGAGGACCGCCTGGATCGCCGTCGCCCCCGCGATCACCTTCTGGTCGAACTTGCCCCCGGCCCAGATCACCCAGTACTCCGCCAGCGCGCTCGCCGTCACCGTCACGAGCAGCGGAACGTTCGCGTAGGAGTCGACCTCGGCCAGCAGCGGGATCTCGTCGGTCGGCGTCCGGTAGTGATCGGTCGGGAACGTGCGCCGGATGCTCTCCCCCATCCGCAGCATCGTCGCGCTCCAGTCCGGGTTGTAGCCGAGGAAGACGTAGTCGGTCCCGTACTCCTTGCCGTGCTCCTCGGCCGCCTCATGCAGGATCCGCTCCGCGATCCCCGCCCCGCCGGCGTAGTTGGTCAGTGCGATCACCCGCACGTCCTTGCGGAACGCGTGCCGCAGCGTCGCCAGGCTCATCGGGTCCAGCTCCGCCATCGTGTCCGGCTCGTAGTCGAAGGAGAAGATCATCGTCTCGCCCGGGCGGAGCGCCTCCATCGCCTCGTAGTAGGCGTCCGCTTCGCGGGACGCGCCGATCGGGAGGTTCAAGGGGAGCAGGATCGGCAAGGCGACCGAGAGCGCGATGATCAGGAAGATCACCCGCCGGTCGATGTTCATCAGGCGGTGGAAGAGACCGCGATCGGGAGCACCGGCCATCGGTTCAGGCCCCCTTTCCCAGGTAGGTCCGTTCGATGCCGACGATGATCTTGATCGCGGTGGAGACCATCCCGAGGCCGACGCCGATCAGGATCCCCCGCTTCGCCGCCAGGTTCGGGTAGTCGAGGATCCAGGAGGAGACGTGCTGGAGGCCGATCAGCTCGCCGAGCGGGACCCGGCCGAGCATGACGACCACCCCGGCGATCAGCAGGAGCGCGGCGTGGAAGCTCCGCGCCCGGAACGCGCGGTAGGAGGCGCTGGCGACGTAGAAGGCGAGGAGCGCGAACATCGTCGCCTGCATCGGAGCCTGTACGTGGTCGAACATCCAGGGGTACGGCCCCCGCTCCGGCGAGAAGATCAGCGCGACGACGATCATGAAGAGGAGCCCCGCCACGGTGACCACCGAATACCCCCACCCCTCGCTCCGCTTCTCGATCTTCTTCCAGTGGTAGACGAACAGGCTGATCACGCCGAGGATCAACGTGATCCCGAAGACGACCTGCTTCCAGTCGAGGACGTTGTTGTAGCGCGCCTCGATCCACTCGTTCGGCGTGAAGAACTGGATCAGCATCAGCGTGCCGACCAGGAAGCCGAGGATGACCGGTCCCGTCTTCTTCATGTCTCGCGCTCGCCCTCCACCGCCGCTCCGTCCTTCCCGCTACTCGATGAATCGCGCGATGTCGATCCCGGCGAAACGCAGGACCGTCCCGGCGATCAGGATCAAGAGGATCACCGCCTTCGCGACGTCCTGCCCCTTCAGCGCCCCCAGGAGCAGCGGCTCGCGCGAGAGGTAGACGCTGCCCGCGTACAGCTCCTCGCCGATCAGCGTGTAGTCGCAGGCGCAGATGAAGAACGGGAGCTGGGAGTCGGAGTCGGTCCCGGCGATCTGGATCGCGCCGGTCGCGTTGCCCGTCTCGGCCATGATCAAGCTCTCGGCATAGAAGTGGCCGATGAAGAAGTTCGTCGCGGGCCGCTCGCGCATCATCGTCCCGCAGACCGCCGCGGCGTAGCCGAACTGGCTCTGGGTCGTGTAGTAGACGTCGTTCGGATCGAAGAGGTCGGGACGTCCCACCTCTCCGTACCCTTCCCGGATCACCTCCTGCGCGACCGTCATGACGATCGGATCCCGGTTGGGCATGATCAGCCGGGTCTCGTACTCCCCCGCGCGCCGGGCGACCTGGCCGAGGATGTTGATGCTCGCGACCGTCGCCACCTCCTCCATCGGATCCAGCCCGGGGCAGTAGAGGATCGGGCGGCCCATCTCCGTCGCGCGCCCGACCGCCTCGTCGATCGCTTCCAGCCCCGCGATGCGGCGGATGAAGATCTCCCTGCCCCGCCGGGCGGAGCGGATGAAGACAACGATCATGATCGCGAAGAAGAGCGTTGCCGCGGCGGTCGAGATCCGGTCGGAGTTGATCCAGCCGGTCTCCTCGATCGGGGCGGGGTCCTGGGC
>WJJW01000422.1 GCA_014729455.1 Candidatus Eiseniibacteriota bacterium | reverse complement strand
GTGCGCATGTTGTGCAGGCGGTCGGCGAGCTTGATCAGGATCACGCGGATGTCCTGCGCCATCGACAGGAGCATCTTCCGGAAATTCTCGGACTGCTCGAGCTCGACGTTCGGTGTGGGGAGTCCGCCGATCTTCGTCACTCCGTCGACGAGCTGGGCGACCTCGGTCCCGAACTCCGACTCCAGATCGGGAAGCGCGATCGTCGCGCTGTCCTCGACGACGTCGTGGAGGATCGCGGCGGAGAGGACCGTCTCGTCCGCCCGCCGGCGCAGCAGGTCGAGGATGATCCGTGTGACGTGGATCGGATGCGTCAGGTACGGCTCGCCCGAGGCCCGGAACTGGCCCTCGTGCGCGCGGCGGGCCCACTCGAGGGCGCGGAGCACCGGCTCCGGATCGAGATCCGGGGCGAGCTGTTCCAGGTCGGCGAGAAGCGCCGTCCGCAGCTCCTCAACCGTCTCCAAACGGATCTTCAATCGCCAGCTCCCTCACCGTCAGCTGCAGCCGCTCCCGCCCCCGATACCGGTTCCGCGTGACGCTGGCGGCGACGTGGACCGTCCGCTCCGGGACGCGGAGCTCCCCGGCGCGGTCGGCGAAGTTGAACGCGATGCACTCGCGCTGTTCCCCCTTGTCGATGAGGTCGAACCGGAGGTGGCGTTCCTTGAGGATCCGGATCGGACCCGCCACCCGCCCCCGGACCGCGAAGACCGGCTCCTCGTTGCCGACCCCGAACGGTTCGAGCCGATCGAGCCAGTCGAGGAGCGGGAAATCCAGCTCCGCCAGCGTGGCGCGGAGGTCGACCTCCAGGATCCGCTCCCCCCCACCGACGACCCCCGGCGTCCGGCGCGCCGTCTCGAGCACCCGTTCGCGGAACTGATCGAAGCGGCCGCTCTCCATGGTCAGTCCGATGGCGGCGCGGTGTCCGCCGTAGGTGCGCAGCGATCCCGCCGCATCCTCGACCAGCGCGAGCAGATCGCACCCCCGGGCCGTCCGGCCCGATCCCCGCGAAACCCCGTCCTCGACGGTGAGAAGGATCGTGGGGACGGAGAACCGCTCCGCGAGCCGTGCCGCGGCGATCCCGAGAACCCCCGGATGCCACCCCTCGCCCTGGAGAACCAGCGGCATGCCGCTCGCCACCGCCGGATCGGCCTCCGCTCCCGCCGTCGCCTGGCGGACGACCTGCTCGAGGAGCTCCTTGCGCTCCTCGTTGTGCCGCTGGAGCACCGCGGCGAGCCGCCGGCACTCCGGAAGCGCGTCCGAGAGGAGGAGCGCCAGCGCGGTTTCCGAATCCCCCAGGCGACCGGCGGCGTTCAGACGGGGGACGATCTGATAAGCGAGGTCGGTGGCGGTGATCCAAGACGGATCGATCCGCGTGGCGTCGATCAGGGCGCGCAGGCCGGGCCGCGGATTCGCGCGGATCCGTTGCAGGCCGTGATGGACGAGGATCCGGTTCTCCCCCTGAAGGGGGACGCTGTCGGCCACGGTCCCGAGGGCGCTCAGATCGAGGTCCTCGCGGGGATCGTAGCCGGCGGTGCCCCCCAGCCGGACGAGCCCCTCGAGCAGACGCGTGACGACGCCGGCGGCGGAAAGATCGGGGAACGGATACCGCGAATCGGACCGCCACGGATTGACCAAGGCCTGCGCCGGCGGAAGCTCCGGCCCCGGCTGGTGGTGGTCGGCGACGATCACGTCCAGTCCGAGGCGGGAGGCGAGCGCGATCTCCTCGAGCGCGGAGGTTCCCGAGTCGGCGGCGATGATGAGGCTTCCGCCCCAGGCGGCCGCCTCCTCCACCGCCGTGCGGGAAAGGCCGTATCGATCCGTGAGGCGATTGGGCACGCGCGTCCGCACCCGCCCCCCCATCCGCTCGAGCCCGCGGGTCAGGAGCGCCGCGGAGGTGATCCCGTCGACGTCGTAGTCGCCGAAAACATAGATCGGCTCCGCGTCCCGAAGGGCGCGGGCGATCCGCTCGGCGGCGACGCGGAGATCAGGAAGCTCGAACGGGTCGGCCCGATCCTCGAGGGACGGCACGGCCGGCGCGCCGGTGGGATCGGGACCGCACAGCCCGCGCTGGTCGAGCAGGAGCCGCACGACCCGAGGGATCGCGGACCCGTGCGACGGGGCCTCCCCGTCGGTGCATCTGGCGACCCATCGCATCTGGTTTCCCGTTCCTCCTCCGTCGGCGCCGCACCGCGAGATCGGGCGGGGTCAGAGCGTGCGTTCGATCGTGGCTTCCGCGCGCAGCTCCTCGAGCCGTTGCTGGACCGCACGACCCTGCTGTTCGCTGCGAAGCTGATCGACGAGACGAGCCTCGAGCTGCGGTCCGTAAGGGACCGGCTCGGAGGAAAGTCGTTCCTCCATGCGGAAGATGTGGTAGCCGGAGGGGCTCCGCAGGACCTCGCTCGTCTCCCCCTCCTGCAGGTCATAGATCCCCTGGAGGCCCGGCACCATCGCCCCCCTGCCGAACTCGCCGAGGTCTCCGCCCCGCTGCGCCGTCTCGTCCTCGGACCACTCCCGAGCGAGCGCCTCGAAATCGGCTCCCGCCCGAAGCGCGGCGAGCAGCGAATCCGCCTTCGAACGCGCCCGCTCGTCGGCCGCCCGCTCCGTCTCGGTCGCCGTCTCGTCGATCCGGGGTGCGGCGAGGAAGATGTGCCGCGCATGGTACCGCTGCCCGGTCTGGAAGAGCTGCGGGTTCTGGTCGTAGAACGCCCGCGCCTCTCCGGGTCCGACCGTGCTCGTATCGGGAAGCGTCGCTTCGAGATAACGCCGGATCGCGAGGTCGGAGCCCATCGTCTCCCGGAACTCCTGCTCCGTCATCCCCTGGGACTGCAGAGCGCTGCGGAAGGCCTCCGGGCTCGGGTACCGGCTTGCGTATCCGGCCACGCGGGTGGCGATGGCCGCGG
>WJJW01000421.1 GCA_014729455.1 Candidatus Eiseniibacteriota bacterium | reverse complement strand
GGTAGTACCGCTCCGCCCCCCCCTTGACGAAGTGGTACTTGTTGACGAGCAGGAGGTTCATTCCGGTCCCTCCCCCCCGCGGTCGAGGTAGGCCGCCTCCGTCTCCCGCGCCATCCGCGCGGCCGTGAACCGCTCGTCGAACCGGGCGCGCCCCCGGGCGCCGAACCGCGCGCGCAGCTCCGGATCGGAGACCAGCCGCCCCAGAGCCTCGGCGAGTCCCGCCACGTCCTCCGGCTCGATCAGAAGCCCGCTCCCCTCGGGCTCGATCATCTCCGGGATCCCGTAGATCCGCGAGGCGACGACCGCGCGTCCCGCCGCCATCGCCTCGAGAATCACGAACGGAGTCGTCTCGACCAGCGACGGCACGACGAGGAGATCGAGCAGCTGCATGAGCCCGGCCGCATCGTCCCGGGGACCGAGAAACCGGACGACCCCTCCGAGGTCCCGGTCGGCGACGATCCGCTCCAGCGCGGGCCGGTCCTCCCCTTCCCCGATCACCCAGACCCGGACCTCCTCCAGGCGCGCCCGCTCCCGCAGGCACGAGAGGGCGGCGAACAGCGTGCGATGCCCCTTGCGTGGATGGAGCCGCCCCACGATCCCGATCAGGCAGGTCCCCTCCGGAGTCGCCGTCTCGGCGCGGAGCCGCGCCGCCGTGTCCGCGTCGACGGGAGCGGGCCGCTCGATCCCGTACGGCAGGACCCGCGTCTTCTCGAGGGGCAGCCGATGGCGCTGGACGACGTACTCCCGGGTCGCCCGGGACGGGACCAGGACCAGGTCGATCGCCTCGCTGAAGAGGAGCTTGGCGGGGAACTTCCGGTACTTCCGTTCGATCATCGGGAGGTGCTCGGTGGTCAGGACCCGCCGGTACCCCGCCAGCCGCGCGGCGACCGCGACGGCGGAAACCGCCGCGTCGTAGGTGCTCGGCAGGTTGATGTGGAGAATCTCTCCCCCGATCTCCCGGAAGACGGACGGCATCCTCCGCAGCGCGTTCATCCAGTTCAGTCCCGGCCGCGGATGCCGGACGACGCGCGCCCCGATCGCCTCCATCTCGCGTTCGAGCCGTTTCACTGGAGGATCGTCCGGCAGCAGCGCGGTGGTCCGGAAACGCTCCGGGTCGAGGTGCCGGGCGAGCATCGACAGGTAGACCTCCGCGCCGCCGTAGTAGGCCGCGTCGCTGTAGAACGTCACCACCCGCCGGGATCCGCTCATCGCTCGGCCCTCCCGTCGAGCCGCCAGATCCGCGCTCCAGGAAACTCCCAGCGCCGCGCGACCCCGTAGCGCCGTTGGAGGAATCGCTCCCAGCGCGCTTCGGGATCGTGGAAGTCGTCGCGATAGAAGAGCACGAAGGTCCGGTCCGCGCCCGCGACCGCCTCCGTCAGAGAGCGCGCCTCCGCCTCGACGTCCGGACCGACCCGGTACGGGAGGTAGTGGCGTTCGATCTCCGTCTCCCGGAGCAGCTCCGGCCAGTAGTAGCGGGTCACGGGCTCCAGCGTTCCGGCGACGACGAGGAGATCCCCGGGCGCGAGCTCCGCGCGAAGCACGCGCGTCGCCGAACGCGCGTCCTCTCTCCAGTAGCGGGGCTGGGTCTGCATCTGCACGAGGCTGACCGTGCTCAGGGCGATCGCGCCGACCAGGAGCAGGGTCCCGATGCGACCGCGCCGGAGCATCTGTGTGCCCTGGGCGAGGAGGAGGAGATACGCGGGCAGGGCGACCGACGCGTAGCGCGGGTTCAGCACCTTGATGTTGCGCGCCGCGGCCAGATAGGCGAGCAGGATCGGGACGATCAGCATCAGGAGCCAGAGACGCTCCCGCGGCCCGCCCCGGATCCACGCCGCCAGGCCGAACAGACCGAGCATTCCGAAGACCACCGCCGTCGCCCCGACCGCCGCCGCGTGGCTCCGGACCGTCTGCAGGGCGGGCTCATCGCGTAGCTCCCGGAGGGACGGCCCCAGGGTGAAACCGACCGAGAACGCGTAGACGACGTACGGGATCCCGAGAAGCGGGGCCGTCGCCTCGCCCCGCAGCTTCTCCTGCTCCGGGACCGGCTCCAGTCGCAGCGCGTGCGACTCCACGAGGCGCCGGTTGAAGAACTCGATCTCCCAGGGGAGCAGGGCGACGACGGCGAGCAGCCCCGCCAGGATCAGCCCGAACAGCGCGGCCGTGCGCCGGCGGAAACGCACGATTCCCCAGAGCCCTCCCGCGACGATGTGGAATGCCATGCTGAGATTGCTGAGAAGGCCCGCGATCCAGGCGAGCGCGAGGGGGAGCGCGCCGGCCGCGCGATCCCGGGCGTCCAGCCGCTCGAGCGCGGCGACCGCGCCGACGGCGCAGAGCATCAGCAGCGCGTAGTTGCGGACCTCCTGCGAGTACCAGACATGGAACGGATTGACCGCGAGCAGGAGGGCTCCCGTCAGGGCCAGCCTCCCCCCGAAGGCCCGGCGGGCGGCGAAGAACAGGGCCGGGACCGTCGCCGTTCCGATCAGAGCCTGCGGGAGGCGAACCGAGAACTCCCCCCAACCGAACGCCTGCGCCCACCCGTGCAGGAGCAGGGCGTGCAGCGGACCGTGCAGGTTGAACCGCAGGCTGTCCCAGGTCAGGGTCCCGAAGAGGGCCGCGTACTTCAGCGTGAACATCTCGTCCACCCAGAGTGACTGGCGCGTGATCCCCCAGACCCGGAGGAACAGGGCGAGAAGGGTGATCCCCACCAGCGCGGCCGTGGAGGCGCGCGACGTCGCGGTCATCTGGTTCACGATTGCGGTATCGGCCTCCCGAACTCCAGTTCGAACGATGCTCGCTGGTGCTCTCGTAGATCCGGACGAACGATCAGTAGGCACCCTCGCCGGAGAACACGGCGGGGATGGTCAGCGCCAGGATCTTCAGATCGAGCCCCAGGGAACGGCGGTCGATGTACTCCATGTCGAGACGCATCCACTCGTCGAAACCGAGGCGGCTTCGGCCGCTGATCTGCCACAGACAGGTGATCCCGGGACGGATCGAGAGCCGGCGAAGCTGCCACGGCTCGTACTGGCTCACCTCCTGCGGGATCGGCGGTCGTGGGCCCACCAGGCTCATCTCCCCCTTCAAGACGTTGAAGAGCTGCGGCAGCTCATCGAGGCTCGTCTTGCGGAGGAACCGCCCGACGCGCGTGATCCGGGGATCCCGGGCGATCTTGAAGACCGGACCGGAGACCTCGTTCAGGTGCGCCAGCTTGTTCTGGTGGTGTTCCGCTCCCTGGATCATCGATCGGAGCTTGTAGAAACGGAACGTCTTCCCCCCACGTCCGACGCGAGTGGAGCAGTAGAGCACGGGACCGGGAGTGTCGAGCTTGATGGCAATCGCACAAGCCAACAGGATCGGCGACAGACCGATGGTTGCGGCCAGACCGACGACCAGGTCGATCAGCCTCTTTCCGAAACGGAGATAGAAGCCGTGATCCGGCTCGATCGGAACCTGCAATGCTCGTGCCTCTGGATCCGTCCGGCGGCGGCCGGACGAGGTCGTTCCGGCCCGGTCAGTCCGGGCCTGGGGCTCCAGGGAATGGGCGGCATCGGCCGCGACCGGCCGTTCGCTCCCGCCGTTTCCCCCGGCTTGAACGGATTGCCTCTGGGGGCGTCCAAGCGACGATGTCGTAGACACAGATGAACACTCCTTGCCGTGCGACGGGGACCTCCACCGACGGACCGCGCATACCCGGCGACCCCCTGGAGTCGGGTCGCTGTAGATGTAGGAATGCGTTGGCTGGTGCGATCTCGAAAGGCATCACGCCTTGTCGGAGTCGCTAGCAAGGGGTTCCTGGCGTCACCTCCTCTCAAGCCGTCAACTTGAACGGATTCAAGTATAGCGCACGGATCCGGGACGGTCAAGACGACCGCAGCCTCTTGGCGGACCGCCGGATAGCACCGTTTCGCGGCGATCGTCCCGGCTCCCCAATCCGGCTTCCGCTCGAGCAGAACGACGAGCGGAAAGTGGTCCGAGGCGAGGAGGCGAGGTTGTCCCGCAGAAGCTCCACCTCGACCGGACGCCACGGATTGTCCGGCGAGAGGAGGATGCAGTCCACCCTCTCGAACGGCTCGCGATCGGCCGTGTGCGAGTCCGGCGCGTCGCGCTTGAACCCGGGATCCTCGGGGTGCGCCTCCCGGAAACAGTCGACGTAGCCCCGATCGAGCAGCGCTTGATCCGGGCGTCCCGGGTGGTGTTTGCCGTTGGAATCGACGTGGACCCGGCAGGTCAGCGGCTTCCCGGGTTCATCGAGGATGCGCACCTGCACGTCAACGGGCGCGCACAAGCCCGTCGGCGGGAAGAGAAGAACCGCCAGGATCACCATAGCGGCGGCATCGGCGTATAATACACCACCGCCAAGAACTCGGCCCCGGGCAGCACGGCGTCCCGTCACGCTGGGTCAACCTCCCCTACCGGTGCCCATCCGGTGTGGTTCGGCCAAGACAGCGGAAGCTATCGCATTGGAGAGCCGGTCCGCAATCGGTTTCTAGCTGCCGGAGTCCCTTTCCGCCCGGTTCGCCTCCCGGTGGATCCTCCGGGCGGCCACGGCGATGCCGAAGAGCGCCCACATCAGATACGGATAGACGTTTCCCCTCTGGTGCTCATCCCGGATCTGCGCGAGCGCGAATTGGAGGATCTGGATATGGGCGACGGCCATGGCCCCCTGGGCGAAGGAGACTCGTCCGAGCCTGAGCTTGCCGCCGGGGTAGCTCTTGAAGAAGACCTTGACGAGGATCCAGAGAAAAACCGCCAAGCCGATCACCCCGGTCGACCAGAGGTAGAAGAGGTAGGCGCTGTGCGGCCAGGCTCTGCCCCCGATCTTGTCCGTGCCCCCCCGGAGGTCGTAGTACGGTCCGTGGCCGATCCAGAGGTGGTTCGGGATCTCCGCCATCACCTCTCTCCAGACGACGACGCGCGTATCCGGGACCCCGCGCTCGAACTGGGTCGTCGAGATCCTCAGAAAGAGAGTGATCGCCTCGTTGTATTCCTCCACGAACAGACCGAGCCCGAAGCCGATCAAGAGGATGAGGGGAAGCGCCACCAGGATCCGGCGCAGGGTGAGAGCGCCCCGGCCGATCCACGCCATGTAGAGCAACCCGATCACCCAGACGACGAAACCGCCGCGGTTGGCGGTCACGAAGATCTGGAACCCGCCGGCGAACATCAGCACGGCCAGCGCGAACCGGACGACCACGTTGCGGAGCCGGATGAACAGATAGAGCTGCAGGATGAACAGGATCGCGCAGAAGTCGGCGAGGAGGCCGTGGAACCCGAAGACCCCGCCCACCCGACCCCCTTCCGCCAGGCGCTTTCCGGCCGGACCGGCCGCGATGAACCAGTCGGGGATCAGCCGAAACGTCGGCACGATGTACTCCATCACGCCGGTGATCGAGACCAGGACCGACGACGCCGTCAGCGCATAGAGGATCAGACGAAGATGGCGCTCCGTCCGCACGACCTTCGAAATCAGGAAGTAGAGAGCGACCGCCGCCCCGAGGAACTGGATCTGCTGGATCCCCTTGATCGCGTTTTCCGAGCTCTCCACGTTGACCAGGCTGAGGACGTGGACGGCGAGGTAGCACCATGCAGCATAGTCGAGAAACGTCTTGGGAGGGATCGGCTCCTTCTCGAGACGGACCCGGACCCCCCAAGCGACCAGCATGAAGAGAACGAAGATGACGTTCGTGTTCCCGAGATAGATGTAGGTCGGAAACGCGAAGATCACGAGGAAGAGGCCGACGACCGCGAAGAGCGGGAGGCGGATGAGGAACAAGAAGAAGATCCCGCCGATCAGCGCCTTGACGTACCGCGCCGAGAGGTTCCCCGTCATCAGCGCCGCGAGGAGGATGCCGGCCATCGCGGCCACGAGGAGGTAGACCAGCGGGTGGACGAGGAGCTGGGAGATCGCCCGCGGGCCGCGGATGGATCTCGTCCGGTTAGGCGTCATCGGACGGCTTCTCCCGTTCCAGGAGCCGGGATCCTCCCGCCCGGTCCTCCGGTTCTTCCTGCTCCGCGATCCGGCTGAGCTGGCCGAAGCTCAACCCCTCCCGGAACAGGTAGTACAGCCCGACCGCATTGACGGGGAACCACTGGGTCGCGTGGAAGACGATCGTGAAGGCGAGTCCTTGCTCCTTCGGGATCCCGAAGACCAGCAGGGCCGCCGTTCCCCCTCCCTGGAGGGTGCCGATGAAGCCGGGCGCGCTCGGGACCATCGTCACGAGCGCGATCGCGACCAGGGCGACCATCGCCCCTTCGGGCTGCGGGATGTCGATCGAGACGGCGAGGATCGAGAGCCAGACGACGGCGAGGATCAGTCCCCACATCGCCAGGGAGAGAAACCCGACCAGGATCAGGGACCCCGCGCGGTCGAAGACGCCGAGCCCCTCTCCGAATCGGAGGCCGAGGTCCTCGATGCTGTGGCGGAACCGCCGCGGAACGATCCGGAGCAGCACGTGGACGAAACGCTGGGGATGCAGATGCCAGATGACGAGGAGAACCAGAGTCGCCACCCCGATGCCGAGGACGATCAGGGCGACCCGATCCAGACCCATCGGGAACTCCGAGACGGCGGCGACCACGGCGAACAGGCCGAGCAAGGTGAACAGGTCGAAGATCCGCTCGACGAGGATGGTCGCCAGCGCGGAGCTGCGGCTGATCCCGGCGCGCCGCCCGACCACGTGCGCGCGCACCAGCTCCCCGAGTCGCGCCGGCAGGACGTTGTTGGCGAGGAACCCGATCATCGTCGCCGCGAAGACCAGGCCCTGGGGGATCACCCGGATCGAGGCCATCAGGTAGCGCCAGCGCAGCGCCCGGATCCAGAAGGCGAGGAGCGTCGCCGCCACGCAGGGGATCATGTAGAGGTAGTTGGCGCGGGCGAGCGCCTCGAGCATCTCGTCGATCCGGGCCCCCCGGACGGCGAAGTAGAGGAAGAGCCCGCTGACCAGCAGTCCGATCGCGACGGTCCAGCGCCGTCTCATCGCCCCTCCGCGTCGATTCCCAGGTCGTGGAGGAGGAGACCACGGAGATCGCGGATCGTCCGGACCGGCCGGGAAGGGGCGGGATCGGCGAGCAGGGCGGTGTCCGAATCGGGATCCTCGGGATGGTAGCCATGCATCCCGGCGATCGGCCGGCTGCCCATGAAGCTCGGGACGAACAGGACGCCGGGATCGGCGAGAAAGACCTCCTCCCCGTACTCCCGGTCGCCGAACGCGACGCCGAGCCGTTCCATCTCCCCGGGATCCAGGAAGCGGCCGTCCGTACGCTCGGAAAGCCGATCGAGGATCGTTCGCCGGGCGGCGTCGCTCCTGAACCAGAACCGCCCCATCGTGCTGTCGACGAAGACGAGGTAGTCGTCCGGGACCCGCGCATCGATCCCGCTCAAGGAGCCCAACAGATCGAAGTGCGAGCGGACCGGGGCCATCCCGTGATCCCCGAAGATCCGGATCCGCGGGTTCCGGCCGCCGGCCCGGGCGGCCGCCGCCACCCGCTCGATCGCCTCCTCGTACTCCCGCAGCCGGATCCGCGTGGCGTCGGACCGGGGGCCTTGCAGGTGCATCGTGGCGTCGAGAACCGACGAGTAGAAGAAGAGCAGGCGCTCCCGTCCGTCGCGCGCGGCCTCCTCCATCTCCCGGAGCGCCCGATCGTCCGGGACCGACCAGTCCCAGACCCGATACGGCACCTCTTCCCGCTCCAGCCGATCGAAGAGGCTCTCGACGTCCCCCTCGAACGCTCCCGGCCGGTAGATGTTGCGCCGCTCGCAGAGATCGAATTGCGACAGCAGGCCGAGGGGCACCTCGTAGAGCGAGAAGTAGCCGGTCACCCCGTCGGCCCGGAGACGATCGGTCAGCCAGCGCCGGAAACGCCAGTCTCCCCGGGGAAGCGATGCCGCGAACCGGAGGATCCAGCGATACCGACGGAAGACGCCCCGGCCGCGGTCGCGGCGGTACATCGACCAGTGCCCGTGCTCGTTCGGCAGCCGTCCGGTCAGAATCGTGGGGATCGCCCCGGAGGAGAACCCGAGGATCGAAGCGACACGGATCGGTTCGGCGGAGATCAGACGCTCGCAGAACCCGCTCCCCTCGACGATCTCCTGACCGAGCGCGTCGATCAGGAAGACGAGCGTGAGGTCCCTCTCGTCGGTGTCCGGCATCCGGTCAATCCACCCCTTCCCGATTCATCAACCCATGGACCTCCGTGAGCGCCCCGGCGAGGTCTCCGTCGAACCGCCGACCCGTCAGACGCGCGAGCCGCGCCGCGGTCCGCTCCTCCCTTCCCATCGCCCAGTCCGCCGCGGAGATCCAGAGATGGACCCGGGGCGAACGCAGCCAGCCCGCGGTCCGAAACCGACCACGGGCGCCCGGAACGCAGCGCAGCCATCGCTTCCAGGCCCTCGCCCAGCGTCTCCCGCGAACCCCTCCGCGCAGGAAGAACGCCCCGGGGTCCCGACCACCGGTAAGGAGACCGATCGTCTCCCCGACTCCCGCGCGGATCTCGGCGCGCAGCTCCGTCCCGTCCGCGACCCGGTCGACCGGAGCGCCGAGAGGAGTCGATTCCCATCGGGGCGCGAGCCGCCATGCCGTCCACTCGGCCATCCGCCGCGTCGCATCCTCCGACAGGCCGACCGCGGCCGCCGCCCGGGAGCGGGCGGCGAACCCGCCGCCACGATACCCGCCTCTGGCGAGAAGGTGGACGGCCGCCGTATCGGCCAGCAGCTTCGCCCCACGGTACACGCGCTCCACGCC
>WJJW01000420.1 GCA_014729455.1 Candidatus Eiseniibacteriota bacterium | reverse complement strand
CGGCGCGCGCGTCTGCGCAGATCCGGTCGGCTTCGTCGCGCTCCTCGGTCCATCTCCGGATCGCCTCGTCGAGACGATCCGCCTCCTCCCGCTCGCGTGCGATCGCCGACTCGACCTCGTGCAGCCCGTTCTCGAGACGCACCGCCTCGGTCCTGCGCCCGCTGAGCCGTTCGAGGGTCTCGTCGCGGAGCTTCGCCGTCGTCTCCTCCTCCCGCTGCGCGGCGCGGTGGCGTCCCTCCGCCTCCTTCTCGGTCTCCCCCGAGATCCCCAGCCGTCGCGCGAGCGCGTCCCGGCCGCTCCGGGTCTCCTGCAGCTTCTCGTCCTGGATGCGCAGCTCGGCCGCCGCCCGCTCCCGTTCCTCCAGAAGCAGATCCCGCTCGACCTCGGCCTCGGAAACCTCCCGTTCCCGCCGCCGGTGGCGTTCGCCGATCTCCTTCGCCTCCAGGACCAGGGAGGCGAGCGATCCGCGCAGCTCGACCAGCTCCTCCTCGTAGCCGGAGAGCTGGGAGGCGACCCCGGCCTCCTCGGTCTCCAGCTCGGCGCACCGCTCCTCCAGCAGCGGGATCTCCTGGATGCGGTCGAGGATCGCCCGGTCCGCTCCGGAAAGACCCGGCCAGCGGACCCATCCTTCCGTGGAGTGGAGCTCCCCCTCCGGAGTCATCGCGCGCCGCGCCGTCCCGGACGCCGCCGTCTCGCGGGCTTGCTGCCGGCTCTCCGCCGGCCGGACTCGTTCGAGGAGGAAACGGATCAGCGGGGCGATCGTCTCGGGACCGGATACCGGAGGCGGATCGGGCCAGCCTCCCCCCGCTTGAGACAGCCGCACCGCCATCTCCGCGAGCGGGAAGAAGGTCACCCCACCCAGCTCCTTCGCGCGAAGCCGCTCGATCGCCTCGTAGGCGGCGGCCTCGTCACGGACGACGACCCATTGCACGGCGTCGGCGAGAACCGCCTCGGCGGCGGCCGGCGTGAGGTCCGGTCCGGCGGTGACCAGCTCCCCGACCACCCCGACGATCCCGGGGATCTCGTCGCCGGAGTCGAGGAGGTAACGAACGGCCGCGTCGAACCCTTCGTGCCGCGCTTCCTGCTCTCGCAAGAGCTCCAGACGGCTCGTCCGGGACGCCCTGGCGCGCGAGACATCCTCCCGCCGCGTCCGGAGCCGCTCACGCTCCCCTTCTGCGATCTCGCGGGCGGTTTCGAGATCGTCCCGGCGCGTTTCGAACTCCTCCAGCCGCGCGGACAGACCCCCGACTTCCTCGGTTCCCGACTCGATCCGGGCCGAGAGCGCGTCGACCTTCGCCTCGAGCCGTTCCCCGTGGGAGGCGAGCTCCTCCCGCCGCGTTTCGATCTGACCCAGAGAGGCGTCCAGCGATTCGAGCTCCTGCGCCTCCTTCGTCCGGGTCAGGACGTGCTCCATCTGGATCTGCGCGGTCCGGGCGGCCTCCGCGCGCGCCTCGCGGAAGCGCCTCTCCGCCTCCTCGAAGTCGCTCTCCGCCTGTCCCACCAGGGTCGCGTGCTCTTCGATCTCCCGGACGAATCGCTCGCGGTCCGGTTCGCGCTCTTCCGCCTGCCGCCGCAGCGCGACCGCGCGCGCCCCTTCCTCGTCGATCCGACGGGTGAGTTCCTCGATCCGGCTCTCCCCCGCCTGGATCGTGCTGGTCCGCGAGGAGACCACCTCGCGGGTCGCCGACTGCTCGGCCAGGACCCGCTCCCTCTCCGCTCGCGTCTCCTCGAGCAGCCGTTCCTTCTCGAGCAGGTGGCTCTTCCGCGTCTCCTGCTCCGCCTCGGCCCGGACCAGCTCCCCCTGCAGGCGTTCGCGGTCCCCGGTGCCGTGATCCCGTTCGCTCGCGGCGGCCGCGTGCTGCCGCATGAGGTCGTCCCACCGGCACAGCGCGAGCGCGACTTCGAGGTCGCGGATCTGGTCGTGGAGCCTCTTGTGCTTGCGGGCCTTGCCGACCTGGCGGGCGAGACGCCGGACCTCCCGCTCGATCTCCTGGACGAGATCGTCGATGCGGAGCAGGTCCTGCTCGGTCGCCTCCAGCTTGCGCATCGCTTCCTTCCGCTGCACCTTGTAGCGACTGATCCCCGCAGCCTCCTCGAAGAAGAGTCTCCGCTGATCGTCGCGGTCGCTGAGGACGGCGTCGACCATCCCCCGCTCGATGACCGAGTAGCCCTGGCTTCCGAGGCCGGTTCCGAGGAAGAGGTTCCGGATGTCCTTCAGCCGGCACGGTAGATTGTTGATCAAGAAGTCGCTGTCCCCCGAGCGGTAGACCCGCCGGGCGACCGAAACGTCCGTTTCCTGCTCCGGCAGCGTCCGGTCCTCGTTGTCGATCCGGAGGCTGACCTCGGCGAAGCCGGCCGGCTTCGTTTCGCCAGCGCCCTTGAAAACCACGTCGAGGAGGCTCTCGCCGCGGATGTTGCGGACGTTCCCTTCGCCCAGCACCCAGCGGAGCGCGTCGGAGACGTTGCTCTTTCCGCAGCCGTTCGGTCCGACGATCGCGGTGATCCCCTCTCCGAGCGGCACCTCGGTCCGGGTGTGGAACGACTTGAAGCCGTGCAGCAGGATGCTCTTGAGTCGCACTTCGTCTCCTTCGGTTCTTGCCTCGCTCGAACGGGACTCTCTCAGCGCTCGGCGATCCGCAGAGCGTCTCCCGCCCCCGCCCCGCCCAGGATCTGGGCGAACGGGACGAGCCCGACGTCACGCATTCGATTCGCCTCCGCCACCGCGGAGAGCGAGTCGGGGAACGCCCCCACGACGACCCGCTCCCACCTCCCCCGATCCGCCAGGATCACCGGCACGACCCGCGCCGTCAAACCGAGATTGCGCAAGCCGGTCACCTCGCGCAAGGCGTCTTCATGCCGGCGAAAGGAACTGACGTGGACGACGAAGGTGTCGCTCCACACCGGCGGCGCGGGCGGGCCGGCCAGGAGCGTGTCTCCCGCCGCCGTCCCCACCTCGCTCTCCCGCGCATCCGGCGGACCGACGAACGACTCCTCCGGCGCGCGGGGCGGTCCGACGAACGGATCCGTCTGCCTCTCCGGCGGACGTACCGGTTCGACGGTGGGAGCGGACCGCTCGACCGGTGGAGGGTGCGGGGCCGCAGTGGTCTCCTCGGCCCGCTCTCGCTCTCCGCGCTCCAGCACGGAGAGGAGCGTCGTCTCCGAATAGATATAGACGCCGAGAGCGACCGTGGCGAGCAGGAGAAAGATCCAGAGCGTGTTCCGCAGCGCGCGCCGCCGCCCGCGCCGGGCGGCAGGGGACGGTGACGGACCCGGTCCCGTCTCGGCGCGGTCCGCCGGCGGATCCTCCCGCGGCTCCGGTTTCTCGTCCGGTTTCTCCGACGGCTCGCGGGGGAGGGGCGTCGGCGATGGACCGGGCGTCTCTTCCCCGTCCGTCCTTTCCGGCTCCGATTGCGCCCGCCAGCGGTCCAGCGGGGACTCCGCGTCGGGCTCGGCCGCCGGGCCGAGGCCGATGAGCCCGATCGACGCCGATTCCGCGCGGCGCAGGGCGTCCACGGTCTCCTCGAGGACCGTTCGTTCGTGATCCCGGATCGAGACGGCGAGGACGACCGTTCCCACCTGGGCGGCGATCCGCTCGGCCCCCTCCGCCCCGGCCGGAAGTGCGCGCACCACGATCAGGCTCCACCGGTTCGGCGGATCGATCGCCTCCTCCGTCGGCGCATGCTCCACCGGAAGGAGGACCCGCACGCCCTGCAGATCGCTGCTCCAGAGCGCCGCCGGCCCTCCGGCCAGCGGCGTGACGGCCTCCTGCACCGCCTCGGGAAGCGCCCGTCCTCCCCCGCCGACCACGCCGGACAGCGCCGACGGCCGATCGAGATCCAGGAGGAACGCGGTGCGCCCGGAACGCGCCGCCTGCTCCGCCAGCGCCACCGCCCATGCCAGACGCTCCTGCGTCTCTTCGGGAGAGGTGATCCAGATCTTCTCCGCCGGCGCCTCCGCCGGGGCGGCCAGCCTGTTGTAGAGACGCGCCCCGAGAACCGCCTGAGGAGCCAGTGCGGACAGCCGGCGCACCACGCGCGGAACGGCGGTGGCGGCCGACGCCGTCCCGAGCAGCGGGATCCCCAGCTTCTCGGCGGCCTCCTCGGCGGTGGAGAAGAACGGCGCGCTCATCGGGAAGGCTCGCCGCCCAGCGCGGTCCGCACCGCCTCGGCGAACTCCAGTTCCTCCTCCTCCGGAATCGCCCGGAGATCCAGCAGGAGCCGATCGTCCCGGATCCTCCCGACGACGGGCGGGTCTCCGTCGCGCAGGCG
>WJJW01000419.1 GCA_014729455.1 Candidatus Eiseniibacteriota bacterium | reverse complement strand
GATTCCGAGAAGCGGGCCGAGCGGCATCGTGTCCGACCCGAACAGGAGCCGGCCACGCGAGGCGAGCGTCCGGTAGCGGTTCAGGCCCCGGGTCCGCTCCGTCCCGAGCAGGCGCTCGTAGAGTCCCTCCGGACCCTGCCACCGCGCCGTGAAGTTCGGCTGCATCGACCAGACGATCCCGTTCTCCGCCGCCCGGTCGATCGTCTCGGAGGCACACTGCTCGGCGTGCTCGATCCGGAGCCGGGACGGGACCGCCGTTCCGGAGAGGGCCGCATAGATCTCCACGGCCTGATCCACCGCGCGATCGCCGATCGCGTGCAGAGCGAGGTCGAAGCCGGCCCCGGCCCCGCGCCTCGCGAGCGAGAGGATCTCCTCCGTCTCCCAGAGGAGCATCCCAGTCTCCGCGCCCCCCTCGTAGGGAGCCGACACCGCAGCGGTCCGGGCCCCGAAGGAGCCGTCGAGAAAGCCCTTCAGACCGGCCGCCCGCAAACGGCCGGAGGCCGCCCCCGCGCGAATCCCGGCGGCCTCCAGCCGGTCCTGCTCCCGGATCGGAAAGTGGAACCCGATCCGCAGGCCCAAGCTCCCCCGCCGGGCCATCTCGCGGTACGCCGCATGCTCCTCGAAGCGTCCCATCTCGTCGATCCCGGTGACCCCCTCCTCGAAGGCATGCCGCTGGCCGCGGATCGCCCCCTCGAGGACCTCTTCCGCGGACGGGGGCCACCGCTCCGCCAGGCCCATCGCGTCGGCCTCCTTCAGGAGACCCGTCTCCCGCTCGGCCCCTTCGCCCCGCGGATCCAGCGCGCTCCAGGCGGTCGTGTTGCCGATCGCCAGGTGCCCGCAGACCCGCCGCAGGACGACCGGTCGGTCGGGAGCGAGGGCGTCGAGATCCGAGCGGAGCGGCATCCGGGGAACCGCCCAGCCGGACTCGTCCCAACCCTCCCCGATCACCGGGGTCGCTCCGGGGTTCGCGCCCAGCCAGGCGGCGGTCGCCTCCAGCGCCTCCTCCCGGGAGCGGGCAGCCGCGAGCTGCGGCCCGCGCGGCGGACGATGGGTCCCGGCCAGATGGGTGTGGTGGTCGTGGAACCCCGGGACGAGGACCTCCTCGGGCGACAGACGCCAGACCTCCCCGCCGCCGTCGGGTCGGACCAGCCGTCCGCCGCGCACGGTGACGCGACCGGACCGGAATCGATCCCGATCGAGAAGGAGGCCTTCGATCGAGTAGACCGTGGGGGGGGAGATCACGACGCGATCGGGCTCCGGCGACTGCCGGACCGCCTCACTCCAGCCAGTAGAGGATCCGTCCGCAGTTCTCGCACGTCAGGAGCCGATCCTGGTCGCCGGCCGGAGGGGAAACGGAGGTCGGGAGCGTGACGTAGCAGCCGAGGCAGATCCGCTCTTCGACCGGAACGATCGCGCGGAGATGCCGCTTCACGATCCGATCGAACAGCCGCAGGTCGCGGGGATCGACCTGGGCGCGCCACTTGTCACGCGCCGCGCGGAGCTTCTCGAGTCCGCGCATGTGGAACCCCATCTCCTCCTCGGCTTTCTTGGCCTTCGCGTCCTCCGCCTCGTGGATCATCATCTCGAGGTCCTGAAGGTGCGAGAGCCTCTGCAGGCGGTCGAGAATGCGGGCGCCGTTCATGAGCCTTGCCCTTCCAGAACCTGCGCGAGGTCCGCGTAGGTCTGCGCTTCGATCAGGCGGTCCCGGATCGCGGGTTCCTTCACCAGCTCCGCGATCTGCCCGAGCAGCGGCAGGTACTCGTTGTTCGTGTCCTGAGGCGGGGCGACGATCAGGAAGAAGAGCCGGACCGGCTCCTCGTCGGGAGCCTCGAAGTCGATCCCCTTCTTGTGCCGGGCGAAGAGGACCTTGATGTTCGCGATCGCCAGCGATCTTCCGTGCGGGATCGCCACCCCGCTGCCGATCGCCGTCGACCCGAGGCTCTCGCGCTTCTTCAGCATCTCCAGCAGGAGCCGGGGATCACGGACCTCCCGGTCCTTCGACAGGTAGTCCGCCAGCTCCTTGAGGACTCCGTCCTTCGTCTTCGCCTTCAGATCTCGGACGAAGAATCGTTCGTCGAGGTAGCGAAGGATTCTCGAGCCGTCAGCCATCGCGTCCCTTCCGATCAAGCTTGTCCCCACAAGAGCCCAAACGAAAGCTAGCAGAGCCCTTTCGCGGCGGCAAGCCTGTCATCGCGGCGCGCCGAACGCGGCGACCGCCTCCTCGGGAACCCAGCCGCGCACGCTCGTCGAAACGACGATCTCCCTCCATCCCGGCGCGCGGCGGTCCAGGTCGACGGGGCTGCCGGCCGGAAGGCGCAGCTCGACGCTGGCGCTCTCGTCCGGCTCGGACCGCGCGGCGATCGGAGCGACCGCGATCGCCTCGGGCCGGATCGACTGCTGGATCCCCTTGACCCCGGCGACGAGCAGACCGACGCAGAAGAGACCGACCCCGATCCAGGCGGCGGTCCGCAACGTCCGCCCTCCCGGCACGAGCCAGTGCAACGCCCAGAGCAGGCACAGCAGCCAGAAACCGGCCGCCGCCAGGCGGGTCGCGCCGGCGGGGGTGATCCTCTCCTGCAGCGAATCGAACCAGCGCAACACCGGGGAGCCGCCGGGGCTCGCGTCGGCGCCGACGGCCTCGCTCCGCGCGAGGAGCAGGTTGCTCGCCACGTCGGGATCGGCGGGATCCAGACGACGCGCGTACTCGTAGTAGTAGACCGCCCAGCCGAGCTCGCCGAGGCGGTAGGCGGCGTTTCCGAGGTTCAAGAGGAGGGAGGAGGAGAGATACCCCTCGTCGATCACCCGTCTCCAGCAGGTCCATGCATCGGCGAAGCGTTCCTCCTCGTAGAAGCGCACGCCGTCCCGGAACGCCCGTTCCGCGTCCCGGCGGGTTCCCGCCGGCGACGCCGCGGCCGTGCCGACGAGGAGGATCCCGAGGACCAGAGCGGAGACGGCGCGTCTACGCCCCACGGCGTCCTCCGAGGCGATCGGCGGCCGAAGCCGCCTCCTCGAGAGCGCGGGCCAGCTCCGCCTCCGGCGCCTCGCCTCCCGGGGCGTACCGGGCCCGCTCCGACCGCTCCAGCCAGCCCAGGAGCCGATCGACCGCGGCCGGATCGCAACCGTTGCGCAGCAGGTGTTCCCGCACGGCCGGTCGCGGAAGCCCGACCACCGCCGCGCCGTAGCGATCCGCGAGGGTCTCCTCGACCGCCCGCCCGAACGCCCCCCACGGATCGGACTGGTCCGGCACCGCGGCGAGGGCCCGGCGAAAGCGACGGGGCGCCGCGCGCAGCCGGGCGCCGACCGGATCCCGCCGGAGATCCTCCCGCCGGCGCTTCCAGACCAGCGCGGTCCCGAAGGCGAGCAGCGGGATCGCCTGCACCGCCCAGAAGCCGGGCGAACGCCAAGGACGGTGGCGGGAGAGCGGCGCGAGCCCCGGCTCGGAACGGATCGGCCGGATCGCCCCGCCGATCCGCGCCGGCCCGCTCTCCGGATCGGGCGCGGCGGCCCGGACCCGGATCGTCGCTCCAGGGATCTCCCGCTGGAGGTAGCGGCCCGTCTC
>WJJW01000418.1 GCA_014729455.1 Candidatus Eiseniibacteriota bacterium | reverse complement strand
TCTCCGCCGGGTCGCGGCGGACGAGCTGCGTCTCGATCTGCCGGCGATGCAGAGCCGGCTCGCCTCCGACGCCGACACGACGCCGTCCCGGGAACCACCCGCCGAAGGAGGAGGCGGCGTCCCCTGGCTCCGCGACGGCCCCCTCCCCGGGATCCCCTCGGTTGCGGCGGAGAGCCTGTCGGTCACCGCGCCGCGGATCCGGATCGCGGAGGACCGGCGGATCGAACCCCTCATCCTCGGCGGGCGGTTCGACCTGCGCGCGGGGGGCGCCTCCTCGATCCAGATCGACCGGCTCCAGGGCGAGCTGCCCGACGACAGCCTCTCGATCGACGGCGGGGAGATCTTCTTCGATCCCGCCGCGCCCCGGCTCGTCCGGGCCCGGCTCGACGGCCGGCTCGGCCCCGATTGGCCGATCCATCTCCGCGCGCGGACCGAAGAGGACGGCGCGGTCCGAATCTCGCTGCTCCGGACGCTCGAGGTCCCGCCGCCCCGGGGAACCGGTCTCCTCGTGGAGGGGACCCTGCAACGGACGACCGGGCCCTGGTCTCGTTTCGAGGGAACGGTCCACCTCCGGGTGCCGGAAACCGAAGAGCTCGCCCGGATCCCGATCCTGCGCCCGGCGCTCGCCGGAGTCCCGTCCGTCGAGCCGCTCTCCACACGGATCTCGGGATCGTTCGACTGGGGCGAGGCGCTGCGCGGAGACCTCCGGATCGCCTTCGATCCGGGAGAGCGGCTCCGCCACGGAAGCGCCCGCGTCCGTCTCGGCCCGGGGTCGGTGGCGGTCGATTCCGCCCGGATCGCCTACGCCGATCTGTCGCTTCAGGGCGAGATCCGCGACGAGAACGGACGCCGGGACGGCGCGATCGAGATCGAGGTGAGCGGAACACAGTGGCTGGAGCCGTTCGCCGACGAGGGAGCGATCCCCGACAGCCTCGCCGCCCGGATCGTGGCGCGGCTCGGAGGCACGGTGGACGAGCCGGAGATCGCCGCGCGGATCGAGGGAGGCGCCCGATTCGGCGGCTTCGCGCTCGACGACCTCTCCTTCACCGCCGCCGGCGATCCCGACGAGCGGATCCGGTTTCGGCTCGCCGCTCGCTCCGGCCCGCAGATCCTCGACGGGTCGGGGATCCTGCACCGCGAAGAGCCGCTCCGCCTGGAGAGCCCTCCCTGGCGATTCCGGCTCGTCGAGGAGATCCCCGCCGATCTCCGGGTGGCCGACGCCGGCGCGCCGGATGCCGCGCCGAAACCGTCCGCCGAGACCGGCACGGTCACCTTCGCATCGGAGACCGGGAAGATCACCGCCGACAATGTCCGGATCGAGGGTGATCTCGGCCGGTTGACCGTCGGCGGCCGGTACGACGAAGCGGGGGGACGCCTCCGCGTGGGTGCCGCCTGGCCGGAACCTCCGGCGCCGCTGCTCCAGGCCGTCGCCTCCGACTCGGCGGGCGCGGATTCGCTGCGCCGGAGCTGGGGAGCCGGCGGGCCGTTCCGGGTCGAGAGCGAGATCCGCCTCGAGAGCGGCACGGAGGGAATGATCGTGCGCGCCGATGCGGAGCTGCGCCTGCCGGGACCGTCCGCCCTAACTCCCTTGCTGCCTCCCGCGGCGGCGGTCTCCGATCTCGGCCCGCTTCTCGGGACCGCCCGATTCGAGAGCGCCCCCGACGCGGACGGGACCCGATGGACCGGTTCGCTCGACCTCGGCGAGACCGACTGGATCGACACGCTCCGCGTCGAGGGATCCGGGAGCGCCGATCGGATCGCGCTCGACACGCTGCGGATCCGGATTCTCGATCTCTCCGCCCGCGGCTCGGTGGACGCTCCGGGACCCGATCTGTCGGGAGACCTGCGGCTCCGGGTGGAAGGCGGCCGGCTCCTCCGCCGCTTCGCCGCGGTCGAATCGACGGAGGTCTCGATCGACCTGAACGCGGAGATCAGCGGCTCGCGCGAGCGTCCCGTGGTCCGGGCCGGACTGGCCGGCGCGGTTCGCCGTCCGGGTTTCTCCCTGGACGGCCTCCGGGGCGATCTCCTGTACCGTTCCGCGGATCGGCTCCAGACCCAGATCCGTCTCACCGAGGGGATCGCGCTGGGGCCGATCCTCCTCGACAGCGCGGCCGTCCGGCTGGGCATGCGGATCGACGAGCGCGAGGGGCAAGCGCGTCACCGGGGACGCGCCACCGTCGAGCTGGACGGGCCCGATCTGCACCTGCTGGCGGAAGCGGACGTGGCGGAGACCGACGGATGGCGTCTCGCCGTCGACACCCTCTCGCTCGGGATTCGCGGCGAGACGCTCGAGGCGGCGCGGACGTTCCATGTCGAGCTGCTCGGCGACACGACTCGCGTCCGCGATCTTCGGATGGAGGGAACCCTCGGCAGCCTGGAGGGGCGTGCCGCGCTTCTCGCCGAGCGGCTCGACCTCTTGCTGGACGCCGATCTCGTCCTGCCGGACCGGCCGATCCTGCCCGGAATCCCTCCCGGGCTCTGGCCGCGCGACCTGCGCGCCCGGGTCCACGCGGCGCCGAACGACTCGGTCGCGGCGTGGGTGGAAGCGACCGGCCTGCGGGTCGGACCGGAGGACGAGCTGACCCTTCGTCTGGATCTGCGGGATCCCGGCGAACGGATCCGGGGCGAGTTGCGCCTGCTCGCGGGGGAGAAGGGGCTGCTGCGGGTATCCGGTTCCTATCCGGTCCACGTGCGAACGGCTCCGTTCGGGATCGAGCCGCTCGACGAGGCGTTCGACCTGCGGGTCCGGGCTCGCGACTTCCCCCTGCCGGCTGCCGCCGGCAATCCGCTCCACACGCCCGGATACCTCGGCTGGGGGGAGCAGACGCGCGGACCGCGGCTGGCCGCGGAGTCGATCGTGCGCGGCCGGCCCGCCGAACCGGTCGCCCTGTTCTCCGGGACCGTCACCTTCCCCGAGTACGAGGAGCTGAAACGGTACTCCGTGGAGATCCGGGCACGGGGGCTTCCGGCGATCGAGGTCGCCGCGCTGGAGGAGGCGGCGCCCGGCGACGTGGCGACGGACTCCCTGCTCGCCGTCGTCGGCGCGCTCCCGGCGATCCGTCCCGGATTGAGCGCCCGGATCCTGGGATCCCGCGGGGAGAAGACGCTCTTCGAAGGGGAGCTCTCCCTTCCGATCGACTGGGGGTTCCGTCCGGGAGCGGGGACCGAACTTCCGGACGAGCCGATGCGCCTGTCGCTCCGCTCGGACGGATTGCGTCTCGGCGATTTCACGCCGCTGATCCCCGACGTGCAGCGGATCTCCGGACAGATGCGCTTCGACATCGGGGCCGAGGGGCCGGTCTCCGATCCCGCGCTCTCCGGGAGCCTGCGGATCGAGGACCTGCAGGTCCTCCTTCCCGACGGGACGCGGGCGACGGCCAAGGGAAAGGCGGACCTGTCAGGAACCGCGCAGGCTCCTGCGGTCGACGGGAAGATCACCATCCAGAACGGCCGGATCCAGGTTCCGGATGCGCCGCGGGAGCTGCATCCGGTGGAAGGGGAGGCGCTCCTCTGGGCGAAGGCGGACACGCTGCGGATCGCACCCGAGCGCGCCGCCGTCGACGACACCTTGGCGGCGGAGCGGTCCGACCCCGCCGGCACGACGAAGGTGGGTCCTCCGGCGCCGGGCGAACGGACCGGAACCGTCTTCAACCTGCGGGTCGACATCCCGTCCGGGGTCTGGCTGACCGGGCGCGGGCTCGAGGTCGAGCTGACCGGCAATCTCCACGTGGCGCAACGCGACGGCTCGCTCGCCCTGGTCGGGACGCTCCAGGCCGAGCGGGGCGAGATGAACTTCCACGGCCGCAAGCTCACGATCCAGGAGGGATCCGTGACGTTCTACGGCTCGAGCGATCTGAACCCGTCTCTGGATCTCACGCTCGTCAAGCAGGAGGAGGACGTCACCGTTCGGGTTCTGATCACCGGAACGCTGGAGAGCCCGTGCCTCACCCTCGAGTCGGTTCCGGAGATGACCCAGGCGGACATCCTGTCGTTCCTGATCTTCGGAAAGCGGTCCGGAACGTTGAACAGCGAGCAGTCGGCCCGGCTGGAGGACCGCGCGCTGGCGACGGCGGAGCAGTTCGCCGCCAGCCGGCTGGCGACGGAGATCGGCCGGGAGGTCGGCATCGACATGGTCGAATACGAATCGAGCCAGTCCGACTCGCTCGGGCGGGGCGTGACGATCGGCAAGTACCTCAGCCCGAACCTCCTGGTGAAGTACGAGCAGAACCTCGAGGACGCGAAGGACATCGGGGTCGTGATCGAGTACTACCTCGGCCGCGGATTCCGTCTCGAGATGCACAGCCGGCGCTACGAGCAGGACGGCATGATCCTCAACTGGGAGAAAGACTATTGAGTCGGACGATCGACCCCGTCGCGGATCGTGGTATTCTCCAGGGCGCGGGTCCCGATACCGGGCTCGCGAGCAAGCCGATTAGAAGGAGGATCCGAGCGGCATGTCATTTCTAGGCCGATCACGCTGACCTGACGAGGAGCGTGCGGACCGGAGCAGGTCTCGGGTCCCTCGACCTCGTCCCGCCGGCGGTCGAACGACCGCCCGCAGGTCGGCGTACCGCCTGAGGAGGTCGACATGTCGCACGAAGCCGCCGTCTCCAGCCGGCGCACGCCCCGAGCCGTCCCGCTCCGTTTCGATCCCGATTCGCACGACGCCTTGGTCCTCGTTCATCCCACGTACCTGAGGACCCGCCGACCCAAGCACTACCCGTACCGACTCCTCGACGCGGTCGATCTCGCGATCGAGTGCGGTAGGCCGGTCTTCCACGTTCCGGACTACGGCCATTTCAAGTGGCTCCGCCGTCATCTCGAGAAGCGGGAGCTCGTGCCGGTGCCGAACCATCTCCGCAACGTCAAGGGAGTGAAGTGCCGCTACCTGCGCCGCCGCCTCCAGAGGGAGGTGGACTTCATCGCCGGCAGGCTCTCCAAGACGCCGGCCGAGATCCATCTCGCCTTCGCCGGCATGTACGCGCCCGCGTGCGTCTTCTCGGTGGCGCAGTCCTGGTGCCGTCGGGTGGTGCCGTGGTGGCCGGACTGGTCGGACCCGCAGCTTCGCTCGAGCCTGCCCAAGCGGTGCATCGCGAGCGGCGAGATCCTCGGGGAACTGGTCGTCGGACTGCACGATGACCCGTTCGTGCTCACGGGAAACGGCTGAGGCGCGGACGGGCGGGCGTCGTCATCCCCGCGGCGAGGCGAGCTCCTCGTAGATCCGACCGATCGCGGCGAAGGTCTCGCAGGCGGCCCGGACGATCTCCTCCTGGTCGGAGGCGCCGAGATCCAGGGCTTCCATGCGGCGCTTGAAGTCCTGCCACAGAGGCTTCTGCTCCTCACCGTGGGGATCGAGGTAGGCGACCCCGGCACGGCCTTCGAGGGCATACGCCTTCGTGACCGCCCGGGCGATGAAGCGCCCCCCGTTCTTGCTCCCCTCGAGGACGTAGAAGACGCCGAGCAGGGCGATCGGCGTCTCGCGAGCGAGGGTCTCGATCCAGGTGACGAATCGGCGCGTCGCGGGGCTCGGTCCGATCGACGCCGGGGTCCGCCCGAAGTGCCGGAGATCGGCGAGGAGCTGCGGTTCCTGGAAGCAGTCGACGCGGACGACCTCCCGGAACGCGGGATGCTTCTTCGCCAGGCGGCCCAGATGCTCCTCCAGGATCCGATGGACCTGCAGAAGCTGCCCCAGCGAATCGACGTACGCCTCCCGGGGAAGCTTCCCCGCCATCAACAGGGTCTGGAACCCTCCGTTCTCGGTCCGGTCGTGGAGCGCGCGCGTCTCCTCGCGCAGCCGGTTCATGATGCCGTTGCCGGCATGGAGAGCGTCGGTCATCGATTGCTCCTTCCGCCGATCTGCCTCACAGCAGCCCGATGGCGATCAAGGACGGGATCAGAAGCCACAGGAGCCCCTTGACCAGGAAGAACAGGAAGCCGATCACGCCGAACCGCCCGACCCAGAATCGAATCCGGGCTCCGAGCGGTCGCTCCCGTCGTTCTTCGGGCTGCGGTTCCTTGTGCATCCCCACCTCCGGCTCCAGGACTCCTTCTCTCAAACCTCGTTAGACTAACTGATGTTCAGAATGAGATCAAAGGAGACCCGGAGCGGCGCCACGCCGCTCATCCGGCGTTGCTCCCGGAGAGCATCGACAGGCCGGTCCGGAGGATGTCGCCTCGGGAGAGGCCCAGATACTCCATCACCTCCTCCGGCTCCCGGCCCGACTTCGGGATCCGCCGGACGTGCATCTGCTCGATGCGGCATCCCACTTCCAGGCGGGTCAATGCGTCGGAAACGGCGGATCCGATCCCTCCGCCGTAGTTGTCCTCGACCGTCAGGACCCGTCCCCCGTTCGCCCGCGCCAGATCGGCGATCGCCGATTCGTCGAACGGGACCGAATAGAGGTCGACCAGGGTCGGGTTCAGGTCGCGCTCGCGGAACCGGTCCAGTGTCCCCATCGCCTCGTGGACCATGTAGCCGGCGGCGAGGATCAGCAGCGAATCCCCCTCGGCCAGGACGTGGTGCCCGCGGATCCGGAACGTGCTGTCTTCGTCGTAGAGGAACGGGACGTCCGGCCGGTGCGTCCGCATGTAGCACGGTCCCTCGTACTCGCCCATCGCGATCGTCAATGCGTAGGCGGCGTAGGCGTCCGCCGGCTGCAGAAGGACCATCAGCGGTTTGCCCGGCTCGATCTCTGCGGTGGCCAGACTCCGCATGAAGCCCGCGTCGACGAGCCCCATCTGGCTCGGACCGTCGGCGGCCAGGCTGACGCCGCAGTGCGATCCCACCAGCTTGACGTTCGCGCGGCCGACCAGCGCCATCTCGAGTTGATCGTAGGCGCGGAGGGTGAATTTCCCGAACGTCGACATGAAGGGGTGCTTGCCTCCGGTGGCGAGACCGGCGGCCGCCGAGACCATGTTCTGCTCGGCGATCCGACTCTCGAAGAACCGATCCCGGAGATCCGGATCGTCCTTGAAGATCTCCGAGTAGGTGGAGTTGCTGACGTCGCCGTCCAGGACGACCACCCGCGCGTCCGCGTGGCCGAGCGCGCGCAGAGCATGTCCGTACGCTTTGCGGGTCGCGAGCTTTCCCTTCTCCAGGATCGCCTCCTGCTCGAATCGCCGCAGCGCGTCCCGGAGGTTGGCCGGTGCCGCCTTCGTCGCGAACTTCGGAGGGGGATCGGCGGAAGGAATCGCCGAGAGGTTCAGATCCCCGTCGGTCCACCGCGCGCCGACGGTCTTCGCGGTCTCGTCCAGCTCCCGGTGCGCCTTCTCCCGATCCTCACCGCTCACCGGCTTTCCATGGTGTCCGTCTCCGTGCGCCACCGGGAATCCCCAGCCCTTGATCGTCCGAGCCACGATGGCGACCGGCTCTTCCTCGTTCCCGTCGGCCCGCTCGGCGTGCAGCCCGAGGGCGCTGCAGATCTCCTCCGGATCGTGTCCGTCGATCTCGGCCACCTCGTACCCGGCCGCGACGAGCTTGTCGATCAGGATCTCCGGCGACTGCATCGGGCTGACCTCGCCGGTCTGCCCGTAGCGGTTGCAATTGAAGATCGGACAGACGGCGCGCAGGTTCTGGTCCTGCAGGAAGTCGATCGCTTCCCAGACCTGTCCCTCGCGGCTCTCCCCGTCCCCGATCAGGCAGAAGAAGCGGTTCCGGCAACCGTCCATGCGCGCCGCCAGGGCGAGCCCCGCCGCGACCGAGAGTCCCTGCCCGAGGGACCCCGTCGCCGCCGGGAAGAACGGGAACCCCTCGGCCGGGTTCGGATGTCCGTCGATCGGGCTGTCGATCGCGCGGAGCCGCATCACCTCTTCGCGGGTCGCTTTCCGCTGCTCGCTTCCGTTGCCGATCTTCATCCCGAGATCGGGAGCGGCGGCGTAGATGATCGGGCATGCGTGCCCCTCGGACAGGATCAAGCGGTCGGCGTCGACGCGCCCCGGTTCGGCCGGGTCGTAACGCATGTGGTCGAACAGGAGCACGGTGACCAGGTGAGCCAGGCTCGCCCCGGAAGTCGGGTGTCCCGACCCCGCTTCGGCGGTCATGTCGATGGCGAGCCGGATCAGGTCGATCGCCTTCGCATGGACGGATTCACTGAACGACATCTCAGTATGCCCCTTCCGAAGTCGCCTCGGTGCGGATCACTCCGCACGCGACGCGCGCTCCCGCGTCCCCGGTCGGTTGCGACTCCAGATCGTCCTCTCCCGAGTGCACGATCACCGCCTTGTCGACGATCGAATTCTCCCCCTCCAGGGAGATCACCATGTCGATGCGGTCGTACCGGGCGACGCCGGTCGAGTCGGCATTCAGGTTGCCGAGATCTCCGACGTGTCGTTCCGTGGGAAGATCGTCCGGCGCGCCGTGCGGGTTGCCGTGCGGCGCGAAGTGCCCTCCCGCCGACCCGGCATCGGGCGCGCTGCAGTCCCCCTTCTCGTGGACATGAAACCCGTGCAGACCCGGCGTGAGTCCCTCGACCTCGGCGTGCACGCGGACGCCCCCGTCGACGACCTCGAACTCCACGCGGCCGTGGACGTCGTTGCCTTCGGTCGGTTCGAGGAGCGCAACGGCGCGCAGCGCAGACGGCGCTTCCGCCTGCGTCTCTTCCGTCCCACCCGTCGTCTCGGTGTCGGCCTGCTGTTCCGTCTGGCCGCCGCAGCCGACGACGAGCAACGCGGCGAGGAACGCTCCATGCAGCACTTGCAGCTTCATCGACTTCCCTCCGTCGGATGGCCGGCTTCGCGCCAGTCCTTGATCCCCCCATCGTAGTCGTAGACCTCCCGGAAACCGGCATCCTCCAGCGTCCGGGCCGCCTGCTGCGATCCGTCGCAGGTGTCGTCCGCATCGTGGACCACGATCGGCTTTTCCTTGCCTCCGGCCTCCTTCTCCACCCGTCGAGCGAAGTCGTCCGCCTTGAGCGGAACGTTCACCGATCCGGGAATGTGTTCCTTCGCGAACACCGTATCCTTGAGCACGTTGACGATCGTCACTCCGTCATCTCCGTGTTTCCTGCGCAGATCCATGAGCTCCTCGGTGCTCAGCTTCTTCATTCGGATCTCCTTCCTTCACTTCCGCTTGTTCCGTTTCCCACGCTCGCGACCTTCTCACCTCTCAGGAAAGGGCATCTACAGGTGCCCGACCGATTGCGGGATCGGGGAATCCCTGATGGGGGCGATCCGGTCCGGTCGGTTCAATCGCGCGACACCCGGAGCGCCTCGTCTGCCTCCTCCGATCGGGTGGGCCGCGACTCGGAGGGCTCGGCGTTCAGCGCCAGCTCGAGCGCCTGGTCGACGTGCTCGACCCACAGGAAACGGACCTTCTCGCGCGTCTTCTCCGGGATCTCCTCGAGATCCTTCTTGTTGCGCCGCGGGAGCATCACGGTCTCGATCCCCGCCTGGAGGCCGCCCACGACCTTCTCCTTGATGCCGCCGACCGGAAGAACGAGCCCACGAAGGCTGATCTCCCCGGTCATGGCGAGGTCGCTGTGGGCGGTCCTCCGGGTCACCATGGATGCGAGCGCGACGAAGATCGCCAGCCCCGCGCTCGGCCCATCCTTCGGAATCGCTCCAGCCGGAACGTGGATGTGGATGTCGTTCTCCTCGAACAGACTCGGATCCAGCCCGAGCTCCTCCGCCCGGACCTTGACCAAGCTGAGCGCGGCCTGCGCGCTCTCCTTCATCACGTCTCCGAGGTGACCGGTCAGGGTGAGGCGTCCCTTGCCCGGGCTCAGGCTCGCCTCGATGAAGAGGATGTGACCGCCGGCGGGCGTCCAGGCCAGCCCGGTGGCCACGCCCGGCAGACTCGTCCGCATCGCCAGCTCGCTCTCGAACTTCCGCGGGCCGAGGATCGTCTTCAGGTCCGATGCGTCGATTCGCACTCGGTCCGCCTTCCCTTCGGCGATCCGCACTGCGGCCCAACGCAGCGCCGAACCGATCTCCCGCTCGGCGTTGCGGCAGCCCGCCTCGCGCGTGTAGTCCTGCACGATCGTCACGAGCGCCTCGTCGGTGATCTCGGCCTGGTCCTTCTTCAAGCCGTTCGCGTCGAGCTGCCGGTCCACCAGATAGCGGCGCGCGATCTGGACTTTCTCCTCGAGGGTGTAGCCGGGCAGCTCGATCACCTCCATCCGGTCGCGGAGCGGCCCCGGAATGGTGTCGAGCACGTTGGCGGTCGCGATGAACATCACGCGGCTCAGGTCGAAGGGCACGGCGAGGTAGTTGTCCTTGAAGGTGGAGTTCTGCTCGGGATCCAGCACCTCGAGGAGCGCGGAGGAGGGATCCCCGTGGAAACCGGCGCCGAGCTTGTCGACCTCGTCCAGCATGAAGACCGGGTTCCGCGACCCGGCTTTGCGCATCCCCTGGATGATGTTCCCCGGGAGCGCGCCGACGTAGGTCCGGCGATGCCCGCGGAACTCCGCTTCGTCGTGGATCCCGCCGAGGCTCTGCCGGATGAACGCCCGCCCGGTCGCCCGCGCGATGCTCTGGCCGAGCGACGTCTTCCCGACGCCGGGCGGGCCGACGAAGCACAGGATCGGGCTCTTCCCCTCGGGGTTCAGCTTCGTCACGGCGAGATGCTCCAGGATCCGGCGCTTGACCTTTTCGAGATCGTAGTGGTCCTGGTCGAGCACCTTCCGGGCCTCTTCGATCTCGATCGCCTCCTCGGCGAGCTTCGACCAAGGCAGAGAAGTCAACCAGTCGAGATAGGTCCGGACCATCGAGTACTCGGCCGAGGCCTCCGGGATCCCCCGCAGGCGCTTCAGCTCGGCGCGCGCCTGCTTCTCGGCCTCCTCCGGCATCTTCGCTTCCTCGATCGCCTTCTCGAACTCCTCGATCTCGGACTCCTTGGAATCGACCTCGCCGAGCTCCTTCTGGATCGTCTTGAGCTGCTCGCGGAGCAGATACTCCCGCTGCCGCTTGTCCATCGTCTCCTTGGTC
>WJJW01000417.1 GCA_014729455.1 Candidatus Eiseniibacteriota bacterium | reverse complement strand
GCGCCCCCCTGGCCACTGGTCGCCGGCTCGTAGCCGGTACCGGCCGCCTCGATGAGGATCCCGGCGTCGTCCGGGTCGTCGGTCCGGTCGGCGATTCCGTCGACCGAGCCCGGGGTCGCGTCCAGACCGGCCGCGCCGGCCCCGGTCGCCGTCACCGCCGCGATCATCTCCCGGAAGTGGGCGGGGGTGAGGTTCTCCACGACGTCGCAGGTCTGGTGATAGCACGAGTAGCGGTTCCAGTCGTAGTCGATCGCGAGGATCGCGGGGAAGCCGTAGCTGTTGAACGGCACGTGATCGCTCCCCCATCCATCGCCCGGGTAGCGGTAGACGGCGAGGTCGGTGTGGGCGGTCGCCGTCTGCTCGAGCAGATCCATCAACGCGACCGAGCCCGGGTTGCCGGGAAACCCCTCGATCCAGAGATCGGGTGGATCGGGGCGGTCGTAGCCGACCATGTCCATGTTGAGAACGGCTTGCAGGTCCCATCCCTCCGCGTCGGCGATCGCGGCGAGGTGCTCGCTCCCGACCAGGCCGATCTCCTCGGCGGTGAAGCAGACGAAGTAGACGCTCGCGTCGGTGGACAGCGGCGCGAGCAGTCGGGCGGCCTCGAGGACCCCGGCGGAGCCGCTGCCGTTGTCCTCCGCACCGGGAGCCAGCGTCTGGTTCTCGGGGGAGGTCGAATCGAGGTGGCCGCAGATCATGATGATCCGGTCGGGGTCGACCGCGCCCGCCTTCACGCCGACCACGTTGCGGACCGGCACGTCATTGACGATGAAGTCGTCGAACCAGACCTCGTCCAGGCCGTAGTCGGCGAACCGGTCGTACACGTACTGCGAAGCGGCCGCCATGCCGGCGGTGTCGTAGTAGCGCGTCATCAACCCGGTCGAGAGCGAGTCGAGATGAAGCAGCATCACGTCCGAGCGGACCGCATCGGCGAGGCTCTGCAGCGCGTCCGGATCGGAACGCGCGCCCGATTCCGAGGGAGCGAAGGGACGGGGCGGCGCCTTCATGGCCGGCGGCTCCCCCGGTCCGTCGATCCGGTGCCGGTGCCGGTCCGGATCCACGCGATAGGCGTCCGGAACCGGGCCCGCGCGCCCCGCCGAGCCCAGAAGGGTGGTGAAACAGATCCCGAGGATGAGCAGCTTCGTGGGCGCGATCATGCTCCCGATGATACAGGAAACGACCCGCGATCAGACCAGCCGATCGGGATTCAGCCCTTGCAGCTCCTTCGGGACGAACAGGCCGTCCTTGCGGATCAGCTCGCCGTCGAAATAGATCTCTCCTCCGCCGCGCTCCGGTCTCTGGATGTGCACGATGTCCCAGTGGATCGAGGAGCGGTTGCCGTTGTCGCAATCGTCGTACGCGTTCCCGAGCGCCATGTGGAGGCTCCCGGCGATCTTCTCGTCGAACAAGGCGTCGAGCATCGGCTCGGTCACGTGCGGGTTGAACCCGAGAGCGAACTCGCCCACATACCGCGAGCCGGTGTCGTGGTCGAGGACCTCCTCCAGCTTCTTCGTCTGCGCCCCGGCGTCGGCGTCCACGACCTTCCCGTTCTTGAACCGGAGGTTGATCTCGTCGAAGACGGTCCCCTCATAGAGGGCCGCCGCGTTGAAGCGGATCGTTCCGTTGATGCTCTTCTTCACGGGTGCGCTGTAACACTCCCCATCCGGAATGTTCAGTTTGCCGTCGCACTTGACGGCCGGCAGGCCCTTGATCGAGAAGGAGAGGTCGGTCCCCGGCGCCTTGATCTCGACCTGGTCGGTGGAGTCCATCCGCTTCTTCAACGGATCCATCGCCTTCGACATCTTGCGATAGTCGAGCGTACAGACGTCGAAGTAGAAGTCCTCGAACGCGTGAAGCGACTTGTGCGCGTTCTGGGCCATCGCGTCGTTCGGGTAGCGGAGAACGACCCAGCGGGTCTTCGCGACGCGTGTCTTGAAGTGGACCGGCGTGACGTAGTGCTTCATCCAGAGCTTCTGCTTCGCGCTCGGAACGTCCCCGAGCTCCATCGTGTTCGCGGAACCCCGAACCCCGATGTAGCAGTCCATGTCCCGCATCCGGTGGAGGTCGTACTTCGCCTGCGCCTTGATCTGCTCTTCGGTCGCATCGAGCAGGAACCGTCTCTGCAAGCGATCGTGACGGATGTTGACGAAGACGTGCGCTCCCTTCCGCGTCGCGATCCGGGTCACCTCGTGCCCCAGATCGAAGGGATCGAACCCGACCATTTCGAAGAGCAGCTTCTGCCCCTTCTTGACCTCGCACGAGTAGTTGACGAGCAGATCGGCCAGCTTCGTGACTCTTGGATCCACGGAACCCCTCCTTCCCCAACGTCTCTAGCGCGCCGGACTCAGCTCGGTCGGCGGCAACGTCACACGGTACAAGCGCGTCCCGGCCTCGCTCACCAGCTCGAGCCGGGCGCCGAACGCCGGTCGTCCCCCCTGCCCGCCCTGGAAGGTCAACGAGAGCGGCCGCACGGACCCCTCGACCCGGGCGCCGACGTCGACGGCCCGGAACCGCCCGGAGACCATCTCGCACGCCGGCGTCAACCGACAGGCGAGATCGACGACGAGGGTGTCGACCGGGCTCTCGAAACGGATCGTCGCCTCGACCCGTTCCCCCCGGCGGCTCCCGGTCAGCCCCGCGAAGTCGATTTCCCAGGGAGCGGGATACGGATCGATCAGCCGCTCGACGCGCGGGATCTCCTCCCCCGCGCAGCCCAGCAAGGCGAGCAGGCACGCGAGCGCGACCGTCCGGACCGTTCTCGTCCTCATTCCCGCCCCCTTTCCGCGGCCGACCGCAACTCATCGTACAGATCCGCCAGCTTCTCCGCCTGCTTGCGGATGTCGAACGCCTGTTCCACATGCGCGCGGCCCGCTCGCCCCATCTCCCCCCACCGCTCCGGAGCCGCGAGGAACCGCTCCAGCGCCCCGGCCAGCGCGGAGACGTCCCGCTCCGGGACCAGAAACGCGGATCGTTCCGGCACCGTGACCTCCGGGATGTCGCAATGGGTCGTCCCGAGGATCGGCAGCCCCGCCGCCTGGGCGTCGAGCAGACAGACCGGCGCGCCTCCTTCGCAGTCGCCGTCGGCGGCCGTGACGCTCGGGGAGAGCAGGAAGTGCGCGCGAGCGAGTTCCTCCAGGTAGCGGGGGAACGGCTGGTAGCCGAGCAGATCGACCTTCCCGGCGAGATCGCCGGCGGACACGCGCGCCTCGATCCGCGGGCGGAGCGGGCCGTCGCCGATCACGCGCAGGCGCAGACGGAGGTCCCGACGCCGGGCGGCCGCGCGGGCGAACGCGTCGAGAGCGTCTCCGATCCCCTTCTTCTCGCGAAAGCTCGCCGCGATCAGCCCGACGATCTCCTCGCCCGGCGCGGCCCGCCGTTCCCGGAACGGGATCCGCTCCGGATCGACGCCCAGGTGGATCACGCGGACCTTCTCCTCCGGGCATCCGATCGCCACCAGCACTCTCGCGCTGTGGGAACCCTCGGCGAGGAAGAGGTCGCCTTCCCGGAAGAGGCGACGGTAGAGCGCGCGCCAGTACGCCTTCCGGGGCAGCATCGAGGCGTCGCGGCCGTAGAACGAGGTGACGTGCGGGATCCCGAGAGCGCGGCGCAGATGCGCGGTGCGGGCTCCTTCCCATCCCTGATGGGCGTGCAGCAGCCGGACCCGTTCCCGGCGCGCGGCGTCGACGTACGGCGCGGCGGGGAAGCGTCCGAGCAGGTACTTCGCGACCGCGAAGGCGATCCGCCGCGCCCCCGCTCGCCCGGCGGAGAAGTCGTAGACCGGATCGAGCGGGAAGACGTCGAGGTTCTCGGTCCCCTGGGTCATCACGACCGGCCTGTGTCGCCGATTGTGCACGATCTGCGCATGGACCCAGGAGCCGGTGAGGAACAGGTACGGCGTCACCAGATGGGCGACCGTCGGCCGGGCCCCGCTCAAACCCGCTCCTTCCGCTTCGCCTCCTCGATCACGTCGAGGAGGATCCCGATCTCCTGCCGCATCCGGTCCTCCGGATCGAGAAGGAGCCCGCGCACGTGGGATCGCGCCGCCCGCCCGAGCGCTTCCCGCCGCCCGGGATCGCCGAGCAGCTCCGCCAGGATCGAGCCGAGCCGGGGCAGATCGTCCCGCCCCAACAGCACGCCCGTCTCGCCGTCGACGACCACCTCATCGGTCGTTCCCGCGTCGAGGGCGATCACGCACCGCTCGCAGGCCATCGCCTCGAAAACCGGATTGCTCGCGTTGGTCCGGTCGAGGAGCGAGAGGACGACCGCCGCGGTCCGGTACCAGTCGGGCAGCTCGTGGTTCGGGATCGCCCCGGGAAGCCGGACGGCGTGTGCGACCCCGAGCCGCCGGATCCGTTCCTCCAGCGCCGGCCGCTCCGGCCCCTCGCCGATCAGCACGGCGCAGGCGTTCGGGACCCGTTCGAGAAGGGAAGGCATCGCATCGACGAGCCGCTCGAGCTTCTTCTCCGGCGCCAGGCGGGTCACCGTCATCAGGAGCGGCGCGTCCGCCGGCACGGAGAGCCGGTCGCGGACCGCGCCCGACGCGGGTCCCGGCGTGAAGGCGGAGAAATCGAGCCCGTTGCGCAGGTGGATGAACCGATCGGGCGGAACGCCGCATCGGCGCGCGACCTCCTGCCCGTTCGCCCCGTCGTTGGTGAGGATCAACCGGGCGCACGGCGTTCGGAACGCCCAGACCTCCGGGAAGTTCAGGCGGAACCGGACCGGATCGTCGAGGGTCAGCGAGAGGGAGTTGCCGAAGAGCCGGGTCACGTTCGGCACCCCGATCCGGAGCGCGACCCGGCGTGCCACCGGCGCCTCGAAGGTCCCGTAGGCGAGGATCAGATCGGGCTCGACCCGCTCGGCCGCGGCGCGGGTGGTGCGGGTCCCGATCCTCTGGTAGGCGAGGTAGGTCTGCACGCGCGAGGCGAGCCGGATCGGCAGGGGCCCGAGGCGCGGATGGAATCGGAACGCGGTCGCGTAGCGGTGCAGCCGGATCCCATCGAACTCCTCGACCCCCGGAGCACCGCCGCGCGGAGCCGGAAGGACCATGTGGACCTCGTGGCCGGCGCGGGCGAGGGCGCGTGGGGTGCGGGAGAACGCCCCCGCGCCGATCCCTTCGCCCATGCTCCACAGGGAATCCTGCGCGTAGACGATCAAGAACCGTCGCGCCGGAGCCTTCGCCTCGTTCATTGGACCGCCAGCATACACCACCGGCGCGGGCCGCGTGCGTCGGGATCGGGGGACTCCCTTCCGTGCGGTTGGTAGACTCGAGCCATGGCGCGCGATCGAACCAGAAGGACCCGGCGGCTCCTCGTCGCCGGATCGTTCACGCTCCTGCTCGGCCTCCTGCTCGCCGAGGGAGGGCTGCGTCTCTACTTCCGGCTGGCTCCGCCTCCGGCCGACTCGCGATACCTGCCGGATCCCGAGGCCGGCTACCGGCTCCGTCCGGGACCGTTCTGGGAGGACGGCCGCAGTCCGGATGACATCGTCAACTCGTTCGGCTTCCGCGATCGGGAACCCCTGATCCCGAAGCCGGACGGGCTCTACCGGATCGTCGGGATCGGCGATTCGTTCGTTCTCGGAGCCGTGCCGCTCGAGAGGAATTTCCTTCGCGTCGCCGAGGCGGAGGCGGCCGAGCGGTTCGCGGACGACTCGCTGCAGGTGGAAATCTCCATGATGGGCCTCGGAGGATACGGTCCCGAGAACGAGGTCGGGGTCCTGCGCTCCGCGGCGTTGCGGCTCTCGCCCGATCTCGTCGTGCTCTGCTTCTACGTGGGCAACGATGTCACCGGCGTCCTGCTTCGCGGTGAGGTCCTCGGAGGGGAGCTCTACTTCACGCGATCGAGCAATCCCCTGCACGACCTGTTGCGTCGATCCCGGTTGTTCGTCCTGCTGGAACGGACCGCCACCAACTTCTGGAGGCTGCGGAACCTGGAGAAGGAACGGGGGCGCCCCGGCCGCGAGGAGCCCGCCGATCCGTACCGACCGACGATGTACTACCGTCTGATTTTGAAGAAGCGGCTGCCGGTCTACGAGTCGCCTCCCTCGGAGCGGATCGAACGGCTCTGGAGGCGGACCGAGTCGGCTCTCGCGGAGTTCGATCGCGTCTGCGCCTCGGCCGGAGTCCCGTGGATCCTGCTCGCGATTCCGGCGGAAGAGCAGGTCGACCCGCGCGTGCGGGCGCGCGTGCTCGAGAGCCTGTCCGTCGACCCCGCCGGATACGACTTCGATGCGCCCCAGCGCCGATTACGCGCGTTCGCCGACGCGCGCGGGATCGACCTGATCGATCTCCTGCCCGTCTTCCGCGCCGCGACGGTCGATCCGCGTCTCTACATCCCCAACGACACCCACTGGAACGAGGAGGGGAACGCGCTGGCGGGAAGGATCCTGGCCGACGCAATCATCGAGAGGATTCGATCCCGACCCGCTAGAACCACCGCATCTTCCGGAAGATGAAGATCTCCAGGATCGCGATCACGACCAGAAGACCGCAGACGATGAGAAATGCGGAGGGTTCCTCGGCCCCCGGGATCCCGGCGACGTTGATCCCCAGCAGTCCGGTCAGGAGGCTCAGCGGCAGGAAGATCCCCGCGATGACGGACAGCGCGTACATCCGCCGGTTCATCTCCTCGGAGAGCCGGTTGGACAGCTCGTCCTGGACCACCGCCGCCCGTTCGCGGATCGTGTCGAGGTCCTCGACGATCCGGGTGACGCGGTCCGCGCTCTCCCGGAACTGGCGACGGACGCGATCCCCGATCCACCCCGCCTCGATCCCGACGATGCGGGTCAGCGCCTCGCGCTGCGGCGCGATGTAGCGCCGCAGGCCGATCGCCTGCTGGCGGATCACGGCCAGCACCGAGCGGGTCTCGAACTTCCGGATCTCGACGACCAGCTCCTCGACATCGTCGAGTCGCCCTTCCAGCGCCTCGATCACCGGCCACATCCGGTCGGTCAGCTTCGCGACCAGCTGCTGGAGGAACGCCTCGGTCGTTTGGGGTCCGGTCCCCGCCTCGATCGCCGACCGCATGTCGACGATCGCCATCAGCCGCCGCAACCGGACCGACACGACCCGCCGCGCGTCCGCGTAGATCCGGATCGAGACCATGTCGTCCGGATCCGCGCCGGGGTTCAGATTCACAGCGCGGAGGTTGAGCAGCAGCCCGTCGCCGATCGGCTCCGCGCGCGGACGGGTCTCCTCGGCGACCAGAGCCGAGACGACGAGCGGATCCAGCCCGCTCTCCTCGTGGTGCCAGCGGCGACTGACCGCGCCGGCGTGGTCGAGGTGGATCCAGACCGTCCCCTCCCCGGCCCAGGCGGCGCGCACCGCGTCCCAGTCCGTGATCGCGGCCGCCGGCTCCCCGTCGAGCCGGTAGGCGCAGATCAGTCCACCCGAGGCGCCGTCCGAGGGGTCGTTCATGCTAGAGCCAGTCCTTTCGCTTGAAGTAGATCACCAGCAGGAGCGCCACGACAGCCATCAGAGCTAGGGAGAGGGGATACCCGAACCGCCACCGCAGCTCCGGCATGTTCCACGGGGATACGTCCGGATCGAAGTTCATCCCGTACACCCCGGCGATGAACGTCAACGGAATGAAGATCGTCGCGATCACGGTGAGCACCTTCATCACCTCGTTCAACCGATTGCTGGCCGTCGAGAGATACAGCTCCATCAAGCTCGCGCCGAGATCCCGGTAGGTCTCGGTGATGTCCATGAGCTGTACGGCGTGGTCGTAGCAATCGCGCAGGTAGACCCGCACGTCCGGCGGGAAGATCGGCGGATCGGCCCGCAGCAGCGCCGCCATCATCTCGCGCAGCGGCCAGACGATCCGGCGCAGAGCGAGCAGGTCGCGCTTGACGTCGTGCAGGCGGGGCAGCGCCGATCGTTCGGAGCCCTCGAGGATCCGGTCTTCCAGCTCTTCGAGGACCTCTCCGTACCGATCCAGCAGCGGGAAGTAGCCGTCGACGATCGCGTCGATGACCGCGTAGGCGAGATACTCCGGTCCCTCGGATCGGATCCGGGTCCCCTTGCGGAGACGTTCGCGGACCGCGTCGAGGCAGTCCCCCTCGCGTTCCTGAAACGTGAGCAGGAAGCCGCGCCCCAGGAACAGGCTCACCTGCTCGGACTCGAGGGGCATGACGGCCCGCGGCTGGCGCAGGATGATGAAGTGATGGTCGCCGTACTCCTCGTGTTTCGGACGCTGCGGAACGTTGAGCACGTCCTCGAGCGACAGAGGATGCAAGCCGAAGATCTCGCCGAGAGCCCGGATCTTCTCGAGATCGCGCAGCCCGGTCACGTCGACCCAAACGATCCGGTGGCGTTCCAGAAGCGACGGAATCGCCATCGGGTCGTCGATCGTCTCCTCGACGAGCTCCTCCGGACCGAACCCGACGAACCGGATCCGGGTGGGGGAAGCCGCCGGATCGGCGATCAGCGTACCCGGAGGCGCTCCGGCGCCCGAGCGGCGTTTCGTCCAGAGCTTTCTCATGCCGGCAAGGATCCCGCCCCGGGGCGACCCGGTCAACGCTCGGGCATCTCCCTGGTCGGCCGTCGGTTATCAGCTTCCTTGCAGTCCAGGCCGGGATGGAGGATCGTCAGGGGTCACCTTGCCCGATCGAGGGCCGGGAACCGGAACGCACGGTTCTCGGTTCCTGTCCACTGGACGATTCGTCCTCCGGAAGCGGTTCCGGGACGATCCGGGCGGACCGTTCCACCTGGGAGACAACAACTTGATGAGATACACGATCTTCACCGGAGCGATGGTCGCCCTGATCCTCGCCTTCGCCGCCGCGGCGGCCGCGGCGG
>WJJW01000052.1 GCA_014729455.1 Candidatus Eiseniibacteriota bacterium | reverse complement strand
GGTGACGACGGACGCCTGGCTCGCCGGCGGAATCGCGCACGCCTACCAGCACGGAGCCGACGTGCTGAGCAACTCGTGGCGGTCGGGCGCCTCCGACCAGATCCACGCCGCGATCCGCGACGCGATCGCCTTCGGCCGCGGCGGTCTCGGCGCGATCGTCGTCTTCGCCGCGGGCAACGACTGGAACCACGCGCCGTTCTACCCGAGCCTCTACCCGGAGACGATCTGCGTGGCGGCGACGAGCCCGTGCGATTCGATCAAGTCGCCGACGAGCTGCGACGGAGAGCACTGGTGGGGCAGCAGCCACGGTCCCGGCGTCGACGTCGCCGCCCCCGGCGTCCTGATCCCCACGACCGACATCCAGGGCGGGGACGGGTACACTGGCGGCGACTACTTCCTGACCTTCAACGGGACCTCCTCCGCGACGCCGCAGGTCGCCGGCCTCGCCGCCCTGCTCGTTTGCCAGTACCCGCACTGGCAGGGGATGGAGATCCGCGCCCGCATCGAGCAGACCTGCGACAAGATCGGCGGGTACGCCTACGACGCCACCACGGGAATCAGCGACGAGCTCGGCCACGGACGGATCAACCTCTACCGCGCGCTGTCCGGCAAGCCGCAGGTCGAGCTCGGTCCGGCGCCCGACTACCCGAGCGTCTACCGGGACGAGGGGGACGCCGAGAGCCCCTACCCGACCGCGCATCACGGTTCGGCCGCCTACGAGTGGCTCGGCGAGGAGTACAGCCCGGAGAAGAACGAGGACGATCCCGAGGATCCGGACGGAATCGGCAACCTCAGCGGCCGCGACGCCTTCGACGACGGCGTCCGGTTCCATCCGCCCTACGTCCCGCAGGACCTCGGGACGATCGACGTGACGGTCTCGGTGGAGGACCCGATGAGCAGCCGCTACACGGGGACGCCGAACTCCCTGCGGATCAACGTCTGGTTCGACTGGGAGTCCGATGGATCCTGGGACCAGCCGCACGACTGGGTGATCCAGAACCACCGGGTCGATCCCGCCGCTTGGGGAGGCGCCCGCACGAAGGTGGTCACGCTGCAGTTCCCGGTTCCCGACACCGACATCGACTGGCACATCCAGAACGATCAGGACGGGGAGTTCCTGAACGTCCGGACCCGGCTCTCCTACGACGAGGATCTGCAGGAGGCGCCGCAGGAGGCGAAGTTCGGCGAGGTCGAGGATGATCGGTTCGTGAACTTCGTCGAGATGTTCGACGTGGGTCCCGGCTACATGAACACGGTCGCGCAGGGATGCGACCCCTGGGACTGGGTCGACGGTCAGGCCTTCTGGCAGCCGAATCCGTGCCCCGCGCCGTTCCGGCCGGACGGCGGGACCAACGGCTACATGACCAACGCGATCTACAACCCGATCTACGCCGGAGACGCCGATGACGGCTTGCGGACCCCCTCCTTCGACTTCACGGAGATGACCGAGGCGTTCGTGCTCTTCGAGCACTCGGCGGTCGAGGTGATCACCGGCCGTCTCGTCGTCTACGTGGACGGCGTGCTCGACTCCACCCTCATGGTGTTCAACAACATCCCGACGACGCCGCCCGCCTGCGGGATCGTCTACCCCGAGGGGTTCGACCTGAACGACTATTGCGGCGACGGGTTCGACGACGTGGTCCTCGCCTTCGAGGCGTTCCACGACGAGGCGTGCGGCACGCAGCCGCCCACGTATCAGGACTGGTTCATCGACAACGTGGTCGTGGTGGCTCAGGATCGGATCGCTCCCGAGACCGTCAACGTCAACGTAACCCCCACCGCCGTCGAGACCGCCGACGTCGACTGGATCTCCACCGGAGACGACGCCGCCGAGCGACAGGCGCAGCTCTACAACATCCGCTACGGCCCGGAGACGATCGACGGATCGAACTGGCGCCACGCGATGTGGCTGCGTGAGGACATGACCGGCGCGCTGCCGATCCCGCAGCCTCCGGGAGCCCAGGAGCGGATCTCGGTCCAGCGCCTCTCCCCCGGGCTCCATCACTTCTCGATCCGGACCCTGGACGAGGTGACCAACATCGCCGCGATCGCCGACGGCGGACAGAACCAGCCGCCCGACCAGACGGCGCCTGATTCGCTGATCGCCGTGGAGGGGGATCTCCTCGAGTTCGACGTCACCGCGACCGATCCGGACCTCGATCCTCTGTTCCTGTTCGCGACGCAGCGGCCGTCCAGCTCGACCTACGTCGACAACGGCGACGGCACGGCGACCTTCCGCTGGACTCCCGACATCGGCGACGCCGGCGAGGTCGACGTCACCGTCGTCGCCCGCGACCCGAACGGGGCGAACGACACCGACACGATCAACATCATCGTCCTCCCGCAGGTGGCGCCGGATTATGAGGACCACGACGCCGGGGCGTACCTGTTCTCGGTGACCGACCAGGGGGTCCTCGGATTCCTGGACGCCACGCAGACGGACGGATCCGGCTTCGTCTACCCGAAGAACGGCGGACTGAACCACCTCTACATCGGAGGGCTCTGGGTCGCCCGGAGCGACGCGTACGTCGCCAACCGCGACTACGACGCGGATCCGGAGAAGGAGTGGCGCGTGTCCGCCGATCCTCTCGGGAGCGTCATGGTCGGCCCGCACGACGACTCCGATCAGGACATCTCCTCGATCTTCACGGACCTCTACGATCCGAACGGGCTCGGCCTGCGGGTGCAGCAGGAGTCCTGGGCGTACTCGAACGCGACCGACGACGACTTCGTCATCGTGCGGTATCTGATCTCGAACGTCAGCGACCAGGACCTGACCGACCTCCATGCCGGTCTCTATCTGGACCTCGACCTCCGGACGGAGGGGGGCGACGATACGGGAAGCACGGACGCCGGACGGGAGCTGGCGTACCTCACCGATCCCTCCGACATCCACGTCGGCGCACGGAGGCTCCGGCCCGCGACCGGCGCCCTGCCGATGTCGAACCTGACGCTGGTCCACAATCCGACCTACGTCTACCCGCTCGAGTACGTCAGCGACGCCGACAAGTACGCGTTCCTGACCGCGGCCGACCAGGCGCACGTCCTCACCGACGGCCCCACCCCGGACGACTACAGCCTGCTCGTCGCCCTGGGGCCGTTCGATCTGGCGAAGAACGACACGCGGGAGATCGCCTTCGCGATCGTCGCGGGGTCGAGCATCGGCGCGTTCGAGCAGAACGCCGATCGGGCCCAGATCGTCTATGACGGGATTCCGTCGGAGGCGCCGGATCTTCCGGGAGAGGCGGGCGTGACCCGGCTGATGCCGAGCATGCCGAACCCGTTCCGGCTGGACACGGCCGTCCGCTTCCAGCTGGCCCGCGAGGCGCCGCTCTCCGTCGACGTCTTCGACGTCACCGGCCGGAAGGTCCGAAACCTCGCCTCGGGACCGCATTCCGCCGGCGCCCACTCGATCCGGTGGAACCGCCGGGACGACGCGGACCGGAAGGTCGGAAGCGGCGTGTACTTCATCCGGATGATCACGCCGGGCACCGAGGAGAGCCGGCGGGTCGTGATCCTCAAGTAGACAGTTCCGGCCGCGCTCCCCGGGGGGAGAGGTCGCCTCCCCCCACTCTCCGCCTTCATTGACTCGCCATCCGTCATCCGATTGAATGGTCCAGGCCGGAACCCCCTCCCGGCACGGGCCGGGAGCGACGAAGGAGGATCTCGATGAAGAAGCTCTTCGTTCTTTCGATGTGCGCCGCCGCGGCCCTCGCGGTTCTGCCGGCGAGGGCGGCCGACGACGTCCCTTGGTTCGACATGGAGAAGTGCGGCATGTGCTCCGCGCTGCTGGAGCCGGAGGGGATGTTGCAACACATGACGTGGGACCATTACCCGTTCGCCACCGGCATGATCACGGTGACCACGATCGAGCCCGACTACGCCGACGCCTACGCGACCGCATGCAAGAAGATGGAAGACACCGGCGCGAAGCTCGCGCAGGGGGAGCAGATGTACCTCTGCGGCCACTGCACGTCGTACGGGATGCTGATGATGAGCGGAGCGAAGCTCGAGAGCTTCGAAACGGAGGCGGGTGAGGTGACGACCATGTCCTCCACGGATCCGGACGTGATCGCCAAGATCCACGCGCACCTCGAGAAGACCCAGGAGGCGATGGAAGCGGCCGAAGGCTCCGAGGGTTGAGGCGGGAAGGCGTCGGGCCGGGGACCGCCCCCGGCCCGACTTCTGTCTCTCGATCAACGAAGCGGCAGACGCAGGACCTTCTCCCCCTCCTCCATCCGTCCCGTCTGCTCGAAGCCGTACGTCAGGTAGAACGGCTCGGGACTCCCCTCTCCGGGCACGCAGCTCGTCAGGAGCTCCGTCGCGCGGGGACGGGTCTTGACGTGCTCGATCAACCGATCGAGCGCCTTCCGACCGAATCCCATCCGCTGATAGCGCTCGTCGACCATCAGTCGCCAGAGGAAGTACTCCGGCAGATCCGGCTTGTCGTCGAGCATGACGAAGCCGACCGGCGACTCGCCGGCGTAGATCGCCCGGAACCAGGCGGTCTTGCAGAAGTGCGCCTGGGCGATCGACTTCGCGTTCGACGCCACGAACTTCGTCTGCTCCTGCCCCACCCGTAGCGCGAGGATCTCGTCCACCGTCTCTTCCGTGATCTCCCGCAGCGTCACCGGTGCGGCTCGATCCGGAACCTTCGTCGCTTCCGACATCTTCCCCTCCCTTCCCGGTCAGGCGCCCGTCGCCTCGCGCAGGGCACGCTCCTGGTTCTCTTTCGTGAACTGGCTCGTGTAGAGGCCGTAGTACCTCCCGCGCATCCGGATCAGCTCCTCGTGGTTTCCGTCCTCGACGATCCGTCCCCTCTCGATCACCAGGATCCGGTCCGCGGTCCGGATCGTCGAGAGCCGGTGGGCGATGATGAAGCTGATCCGCCCGCGCAGCATCCGCTCGATCCCATCCTGGATGAGCCGCTCCGTCTCGGTGTCGACCGACGAGGTCGCCTCGTCGAGGATGAAGATCTCCGGATCGGCCAGCACCGCTCGCGCCAGGGAGAGGAGCTGCTTCTGACCCGTCGAGAGCCGGTTGCCTCCCTCTCCGACGTCGGTGTCGTAGCCGTCCGGAAGCGCGCGAATGAACCGGTCCGCGTTGACGTGCTCGGCGGCGTGGACGATCTCCTCGTCCGTCGCGTCGAGCCGCCCGTAGCGGATGTTCTCCCGGATCGAGCCGGCGAACAGATGCGGCGCCTGCAGCACGATCCCGAGCTTGCGCTGCAGCCAGCGCATGCTCCGGTCCCGATAGTCGATTCCGTTGATCCGGATCGATCCCGAAGTCGGCTCGTAGAAGCGGCTGAGCAGGCTGACGATCGTCGTCTTCCCGCTTCCGGTCGCCCCCACGAGCGCGATCGTCCGGCCGGCTTCGACCCGCAGGTTGAACCGATCGAGGACCCTCTCGCCCCCTTTGTACTCGAAGGAGACACCCTTGAAGACGACGTCCGCGATCGGCTCGTCGAGGACCTCCATCCCCTTGGCGGCGCGCTCGGCAACCTGGGGGGAATCTCGGATCTCCGGCTCGGTCTCCAGCAGCCCCTGCAGCCGTTCCGCCGACGCCTGGGCGGCCTGCATCTGCGTGAATCGCTCCGCCAACTCCTGGATC
>WJJW01000051.1 GCA_014729455.1 Candidatus Eiseniibacteriota bacterium | reverse complement strand
CTCGACGAGTTCGGTCGCGGCCGCCGCCGAGCCGCTGCGGATCGTGGCGGCGACGAACGACCTCGGGGCGATCGCGCGCGCGGTCGGCGGCGAGGCGGTCGAGATCGAGGTGGTCGCCCGGCCCGATCGGGACCCGCACGTGCTCGAGGTTCGACCCAGCACGATGCGGATGGCCGCGCGGGCTGACCTCTACCTCGAGGTCGGTCTCTCCCTCGATCTCTGGTCGCCGGAGATCGTGCGCGGCTCGCGCAACCGCGACCTGCGGGTCCTCGACTGCTCCGAGCCGATCGAGCCGCTCGAGGTCCCGACCGGAAAGGTGGACGCCTCGCAGGGGGACGTCCATCCGGAGGGGAACCCGCATTACTGGCTCGATCCGATGAACGGAGCCGCGGTCGCGCGGTACCTGGCGGAGGCGTTCGCCCGCGCCGACCCGGATCGTGCCGCGGACTACCGCGCCAACGCCGATCGTTTCGTCGCCGGGATCGAGCAGCGGGTGCCGCGCTGGAAGGAACGGCTCCAGGGGGCCTCGTTCATCGAGTACCACCGGACCTGGGTCTACTTCGCCGACCGGTTCGGCGTGGAGATCGTCGACCGGGTCGAGCCGCTGCCGGGGATCCCCCCGAGCGCGCGCCACCTCGCCTCCCTCTCCGAGACGATCCGGGCGACCGGCGTCCCGGTCGTAGTCCGGGATCCCTACCATCCGGACGACGCGGTGGAGTTCCTGGAGCGGCAGACCGGCGTGGAGACGGCCGTCCTGCCGAGCACCTGCGCGGAGCCCAGGCCGGAGTCGTACCTCGCCCTCTTCGAAGCGGCGGTCGATCTGCTGGGCCGGGAGGCGGCGCGGCCGGCGGACGGGCGATGATCGACTGGCTGGCCGCACCGTGGGCGTACCCGTTCATGCGCTGGGCGCTGGTCTGCTGTCTGGTGCTCGCCGGCATCCACGCCTACCTCGGCTTCCACGTCGTCCGGCGCGGGGTCCTGTTCGTCGACCTGGCGATCGCCCAGATGGCCGCCCTCGGCGCGGCGGTGGGCGTCGTCTTCGGCTTCGAGCACGCGACGACCGGGGGATACGTGATCTCCGCGGCCTTCGCGGCGGCCACGGCGGCCGCGATCGCGCTTCTTCGCAGCAAACGGATCCCGCAGGAGGCGATCATCGCGATCCTCTACGGGCTGTCGAGCGCGGCGATGTTCGTCGTGCTGGAGCATTCCCCGCACGGCCTGGAGGAGGTGAAGCATCTGTTCGTCGGCCAGCTCCTGACCGTTCCCCCCGAGAAGGTCCTCTGGACGGCGGGCTTGTATGCGGTGGCCGGGGTGGTGCTGTTCCGGGTCCACGATCGCACGACGGCGGTCACGCACGGCGAGGAGCCCCGAGGGCGGCTGGCCTACGACCTCGTCCTGTACGGGATCTTCGCCCTGGTCGTCACCAGCTCGGTCGGGCTGGTCGGCGTGCTGTTGGTCTTCGCGCTGCTGGTGCTGCCCGCGGTGGCGGCGCTTCTCCTCCCCGGAGGAGAGACGGCCCGCCTGTTCTGGGGCTGGGGGCTCGCCGGCGCGGGAGGGGCGATCGGCCTCCATCTCGCCTTCCACTTGGACCTGCCCGCCGCCCCGGTCGTCGTGCTGACCCTCGGGGTGCTCCTGCTGGGCGCGGCCGTCGCCGGGCGCCGCGCAGGATCCGGAGACTCCCGTTTTGCGTCACGACCCTCTCCCCTGGGTTCTGGGGATCGATGATGATCCGAGGCTGAACGCGATCGTCGACCAAGTGGCGGCGATCCGTTCAGGGAAGTGCTTCCCGCGAGCTTCTGCGCTTGATCACTGAGAGGTCGCCCGGCCCGGTTATAGGCGGACAGGCGAGTATAGGGGATACCCTCAAGGGATCTGGCCATCCCATCGGACTCGCGCATGTCGGTGGATCGGAGCCTTCGTTGGACGACCGTGATTTCGCTGTTGTCCCTCCGTAGATAAGCTGATATGATGCATTCGCAATAGTATGAGGGCGGAATACTGATACCTGACAGCGAATGATCGCCCTCGCGGAGCCGATGTGAATCGCTACTTGACCGTCTTCGGACTCGATCCGAGCCCTGAACGGTCCTCCCTCCACGAGACCGGTTCCCACTCCTGCGTCCTTGAAACCGACGGTGACCCAGAGGAGATCCCTGAGATGCAGACCATCCGCCGGCCTGATTGCCTTCGTACCCCTCTGACACGGAATCCGCCCCAGCGTACTATCGGAAGCCTCCGCATCATCGCTTTCTGCGTCTTCCTTTTCTCCCAGCTTCTCGGTCTTGCGCCAAGTACAGCAACGGGCGCTCCTACCGAGCTGCGTTTCCGCCTGGAGTTCGATCCAGAGCAGGTGGAGATCAGCAGATTGCCGTCGGGATACGATCGGATTCAGATGGGCGAAATGGGCCTTGCCCGTCATGAGATCGTCATTGCGAGCATTCCGCCTACCGGCACCTGTACGGAGGCGGAGGACCCTTGTGATCTTGTCGTGTCCCATTGTTTCGACTGGCTTCCGCCGGAGTGGAGGCCGCACATGGATGCCGGAATCTGCGGTTCGCCTGCGGTCGCCGACGTCGACGGTGACGGAGCCCTGGAAGTCATCCTGGCCTCGCCATCAAGGGGGGTCTTCATCTGGGAGCCGGAGTACGTGGGAGACGGAGCCTTCACCTGTCAAGCGGAGCTGGGCTGGCCATTGCGCTTGCTGGAAGAGTCGACAACACCCGTGATTGCTGATGTGGACAATGACCAGTGCCTGGAGTTGTTGATCGGGGATCAGTCCGGGTTGCTCCATCTCTTCGACCTACCCGGCGCCTGCGCTGTTGAGGCACCTTGGCCGATGGCGGGCGCGGACCCGCAACGGACCCACAACTTCGGGAACGTCGACGGATTCCGGCAGCCGACGGGGCCCACCGTGCAAGGAGCCCAGTTGCTGCCAGCACACCCGAATCCGTTCAACCCGTCGGCCGTTCTGCGTTTCCAGATGCCGTACAAGGGGCGTGCCAGCGTCACGGTCTTCAATGCAAGTGGACGGCGCGTGATCGAACTGTACGACGGCCTTGCGGAGGCGGGCCTACACGAGGTCGTATGGGATGGGCG
>WJJW01000416.1 GCA_014729455.1 Candidatus Eiseniibacteriota bacterium | reverse complement strand
GTGCAAGAGCCTGATCGAGGACGTCTGCGGCGGCATGCGCAACGGCGCCCGGATGAAGGCGAACATCCCCGGCGGCTCCTCGGTCCCGGTGCTGACGGGGGAGGAGGCCGAGCGGGTCGCGCTCGACTACGAGAGCCTCGCCGAGGCGGGCACGATGCTCGGCTCCGGCGGGATGATCGTGATCGAGGAGGGGACCTGTATGGTGTGGGCGCTGGCGGTCCTGATGAAGTTCTACGCCCACGAGTCGTGCGGGCAGTGCACCCCTTGCCGTGAAGGGACCGGCTGGCTGCGCGATCTGGTCTGGAGGCTGGAGTCGGGCGGGGGGACGCCGGGGGACATGGACAAGATCCTCTCGATCACCCGGAACATGATGGGAACGACGATCTGCCCGCTCTCCGACGCGGCGGCGATGCCGGCGGCGAGCTTCGTCACCAAGTACCGGGAAGAGTTCGAGCAGCACGTCGGAGCGGGACGGTGTCCGATCCGCCGGAGCCCGCTTCCGTGGGGAAGCGCCGCGGTCGGAACCGGATCGGCGCGATAGAAGACCGGTCGAAGGTCGAGAAGCGAGGAACCAGGGAGATGCCGAAGATCACGGTCAACGGAGTCGAGGTCGACGCCCCGGACGGGCAGAACCTGATCCAGGTCGCGAAGGGGATGGGGATCGAGATCCCCCATTTCTGCTACCACCCCGGCCTCGGCGTCGACGGCAACTGCCGCCTCTGCCTGATCGAGGTCGAGGGGACGCCGAAGCCCCAGATCGCCTGCAACACGTTCGTCCGCGAGGGGCTCAGCGTTCGCACCGACACCGACCGGATCAAGGAGCTGCGGCGCGCCGTCCTGGAGTTCTTCTTCCTGAACCATCCCCTCGACTGCCCGATCTGCGACCAGTCCGGCGAGTGCCTGCTCCAGGACTTCTACATGCGGCACGGCCAGTACGAGAGCCGGCTCGACCTGCCGAAGGTGCACAAGCGCAAGGCGGTGCCGGTCGGGGCGCGCGTGACGCTGGACGCGGAGCGGTGCGTCCTGTGCACCCGCTGCGTCCGCTTCTGCGACGACGTCACCGGCACGGGGGAGCTCCGGATCGTCAACCGTGGCCATCACAGCGAGATCACGGTGCATCCGGGTCGACCGCTCGACAACCCGTACAGCCTGAACACGGTCGATCTCTGTCCGGTCGGCGCGCTCACCAGCAGCCAGTTCCGCTTCAAGTGCCGGGTCTGGTTCCTGGAGACGACGCGCTCGATCTGCTCCGGCTGCAGCCGGGGCTGCAACATCCATCTCGAGCAGAGCGAAGGGACGATCTACCGGTACCGCCCGCGGGAGAACCAGGAGGTCAACCGCTGGTGGATGTGCGACGACGGCCGGTCCAGCTTCCACGTCTTCAACGAGTCCCGCTGCGAGGCTCCGCTCGCCGGCGGCGAGGAGATCCCGCACAGCGAGGCGATCGAGAAGATCATCGACGCCGTGCGGAAGGCGCGCGAGCGGGATCCGGCGGGGATCGCGATGATCCTCTCGCCCGAGATGTCGACCGAATCGCTCTACGCCGCCCGGAAGTTCGCCCGCGAGATCCTCGGAACCGACCGCGTGCGGGCGGGGAGCTTCGCTCCCCCGTTCGTGGAGGACGAGATCCTCCGCAAGGCGGATCCGCATCCGAACCGGCGCGGCTGCGAGATGCTGGGAATCTGGACCGATGATCTGGGGAGCGAGCTCGAGCGGGGCGGTCCGCTGGCGATCGTCGTGCAGAACGATCTCGCCGGCCCGTCTCCCGAGGCGGGGAAGCGGCTCGAGCGGTTCGAGACGGTGATCGCGCTGGCGACGAACCTCGACGAGACGACGAAGCGGGCCGCGCTGGTCCATCCGGTCGCCCCGCACCCGGAGTGCGACGGGACGTTCGTGAACTTCCAGGGACGGGTGCAGCGGTTCCGCAAGGCGAAGCCGGCGCTGGGGGACGCCCTGACCGTGATGGAGCTGTTGCGGCGGATCGCCGCCGGGCTCGGGACCGAGTTCGGCTGGGTGAACCTGAACCACGTCTGGAAGGAGATGGCGGTCGAGGTGCCGGAGCTCGAGGGGATGAGCCCGACCGCGCTGGGGGATCACGGTCTGCCGATCCGGTCGGTCCGTGAGGCGTCCGGCGCGACGGTGGAGAAGGGTTAGCGGGGTATGCCGACGTTTCTGGCTCACGCGGGGACGGTCGTTCTGGTCTGGATCCTGTCGCTGTCGCTGGTTCCGGTGATGGTCTGGTTCGAGCGGAAGGGCTCGGCCTACATGCAGGACCGCACCGGGCCGAACCGGGCCGCGGTCCTCGGGATCCGGATGGGCGGACTGATCCACACGATCGCCGACGTGCTCAAGCTGATCTTCAAGGAGGACGTGACCCCGCCTCAGGTCAACCGGTTCTACTACACGCTGGCCCCGTTCCTCTCGATGATGATCGCGCTTCTGACCTTCATCGTGATCCCGATCGCCGACGACCTGGAGGTCGGCGGCCACCTGCTGCACTGGCAGGGCTTGAAGATCGACGCCGGGTTGATCTGGATCTTCGCGGTGACGACGATCGGGACGCTGGCGATGATCCTGGCCGGCTGGGGATCGAACAACCGGTACGCGCTGCTGGGCGGGATGCGTTCCTCCGCGCAGATGATCAGCTACGAGCTGGCGCTCGGGCTCTCGGTGATCGGCGTGCTGCTGGTCTACGGGACGCTGGATCTCAACGAGATGGTCCGCCAGCAGGGAGAGCTCGTCGGCGGGTTCCTGCCGAAATGGGGGGTCGTCGTCCAGCCGCTGGCGGCGCTCCTGTTCATGACCGCGGCGGTGGCGGAGACGAACCGCACGCCGTTCGATCTCCCCGAGGGGGAGAGCGAGATCATCGGCTACCACGTCGAGTACTCGAGCTTGAAGTTCGCGCTCTTCTTCATGGCCGAGTACGTCAACGTCGTCGTCTCGGCGGCGCTGACCGTCACGCTGTTCTTCGGAGGATGGCAGATCCCCTGGCTGCCTACGCCGGTTCTCGAGGCGAACGCGACGAGCGTGCTGCTCGTCACCTGCGCGGGCGTGCTTCTGCTCTCCCTGGCCCTCGCGATGGCCAGCGTCCGGTGGTCGCACCGGCTGAAGCAGCTCTACACCGACGCTCGCCGCCGCGAAGGGGACTTCTGGACGGTCGTCCTGCTCCTGCAGGCGGCGCTGGCCGTGCTGGTCGCGATCGTGGTCCTGGCCAACCCGCTGGAAGGGCTGAGCAGCCAGATCTTCGCGCGCGTGGCGCAATTCGGAGCGTTTCTGGGGAAGGTGACGTTCTTCGCCTTCCTCTTCATCTGGATCCGCTGGACGCTGCCGCGGTTCCGGTACGACCAGCTCATGAACCTGGGATGGAAGAGCCTGTTGCCGCTGGCGCTGCTGAACATCGCCGTGACGGCGGTGGTCCTGCGCTGGCTCGGGAGATAGATCGATGAAGGTTCCCAGTCCTCGGCTGCGATGGTACGAACGGATCTACCTGTGGGAGATCGCCCGGGGGATGGTGGTCACGATGCGGCACATGATCCGCAACCTGTTCCGCCAGAGGGAGATGCCCACGGTCCAGTGGCCGGAGGAGCCGAAGCACCTGCCGGTCCGGATCAAGGGGCGTCACCGGCTGACGGTCCGGGAGGACGGCTCGCCGAAGTGCGTCGCGTGCTACATGTGCGCCACCGCCTGCCCTGCGCGTTGCATCCACATCGAGGCGGAGGAGTCGCCGGAACCGACGATCGAGAAGGTCCCCAAGGCGTTCGACATCGACATGCTGCGCTGCGTCTTCTGCGGTTACTGCGTGGAGGCGTGTCCGGAAGATGCGATCCGGATGGACACGGGGGAAGTCTCGATCGTCAGCGACAACCGGGACGATTTCATTTTCCACATGGACTTCCTGCTCCGTGGTTCGGGGGAGGAGTGGAAGAAGAAGCGGGGAAGGCCGGAGCCGGTCGAGGAGGACGAGGACCTCTCCTCTCCGCCCGACACGCCGGAGGAGACCCGGGACGGGTACCGGCGTCGGGAACGGCCTCCGGTCCCCTCTTCGTGGTGAGGTGACGTGGACGCAGTCCTGTTCTGGATCCTGGCGGGGCTCAGCGTGGTCGGCGGACTGGTGGTGATCACCGGTCGCAACCCGCTGGCGAGCGCGCTCGCCCTCGGTCTCGTGCTGATCGCGATCGCCGGGCTCTTCGCGATGCTGAGCGCGCATCTGCTGTTCATCCTGCAGCTCCTGGTCTACGCGGGGGCGATCATCGTGCTGATCGTCTTCGTGATCATGCTCCTCGACCTGGACGATCGCCGCCTCGGCGAGATGAAGATCCGCTGGGGCCGCTTCGGCGTCTCCGCGGCGATCTGCCTCGTCGCCTGCGTCGCGGTCCTCCGGGGCGTGCGCGGCCTGACCGGTCTTCGGGAGCCGGTCCACGCGTCGTTCGGGACCGTGACCGACGTCTCCCGCCTGCTCTTCGGTCCCTACCTGGTCCAGTTCGAGATCCTCGGTCTGATCCTCCTGGTCGGGATCCTGGGCGCGGTGGTGCTGGCGAAGAGGGGAGGCTGAGGATGGGCGAGGTCACGCTGGGCCACTACATCGGGCTCTCGGTGGTCCTCTTCTTCATCGGAGCGCTCGGGGTGCTTTCGCGGAAGAACGCCCTGATCGTCCTGATGTCGATCGAGCTGATGCTGAACGCGGCGAACCTCGCCTTCGCCGCCTTCGCGCGACGCTGGGGACAGGTGGACGGGCACGTCGTGGTGATCTTCGTCATCGCGATCGCCGCGGTCGAGGCGGCGATCGGCCTGGCGATCCTGGTCGGGATCTTCCGCAACCGGCAGACGGTCGATCTCGACGACATGACCGCGCTGAACGAGTAGGCGCGCAGGGCGGCGGACGGGAACGGGACAAGGGAGGGAGAGTCGATCGTGGAATCCGGGATGCTGGTCTGGATCCCCCTTTTTCCTCTGATCGGGACGCTCGTGAGCGGCGCGATCTCGATGGCGACCAGCCATCGGGAGACGGCGGGCGGGAAAGGGATCGCAGGAGGGGTCGCGTGCCTCGCTCCGACCGCCTCGTTCCTCGTGACGGTCTGGGCGTTCCTCCAGCTCCGGGCGCTGCCGGAGGGATCCCGCGAGATGACGCAGCACCTGTTCGCGTGGATCGGGGCGGGACGGCTGCAGGTCGATCTCGGTCTGCTCTTCGATCCGCTCTCGGCGGCGATGCTCCTGTTCGTCACCGGCGTCGGGGCCCTGATCCACTACTACTCGCTCGGGTACATCGCCCACGATCGCGGCTACGCTCGGTACTTCGCGTTCCTGAACCTCTTCACCTTCTCGATGATCCTGCTCGTTCTCGGCGACGGGCTGCTCCCGATGTTCATCGGCTGGGAGGGGGTCGGCCTCTGCTCGTATCTGCTGATCGGGTTCTGGCACACCGACGAGGAGAAGGCGATCGCCGGGAACAAGGCGTTCATCGTCAACCGGATCGGCGACTTCGGGTTTCTGATCGGGATCTTCCTGATCTTCTGGGCGCTCGTCTCCGGCGGACACGCCACCGGGCTCTCCTACCGGGAGGTCGCCGCCGCCTCGCACCACCTCCCCGCCGGAGTGGTGCTGGCCGCCTCGCTCCTGCTGTTCGTCGGGGCGACGGGGAAGTCGGCTCAGCTTCCGCTGTATGTCTGGCTCCCCGATGCGATGGCCGGTCCGACGCCGGTCTCCGCGCTGATCCATGCGGCGACGATGGTCACCTCGGGGATCTACATGATCAGCCGGCTGTCGTTCCTGTTCGTCGAGGCGCCGGTCGCGTTGACGGTCGTGGCGATCGTCGGGGCGCTCACGGCCCTCTTCGCCGCCACGATCGGCCTGGCCCAGAACGACATCAAGAAGGTCCTCGCCTACTCGACGGTCAGCCAGCTCGGCTACATGTTCCTCGCCGTCGGGGTCGGCGCCTTCGCCGCCGGAATGTTCCACGTCGTGACCCACGCGTTCTTCAAGGCGCTGCTCTTCCTCGGGGCCGGCTCGGTGATCCACGCGCTGCACGAGGAGCAGGACATCCGCAAGATGGGCGGTCTGCTGAAGCACATCCCGACGACCGGCTGGACCTTCCTGGTCGGCTGGCTGGCGATCTGCGGGATCGTTCCGTTCGCCGGCTTCTTCAGCAAGGACGAGATCCTCTGGGAGGCGTTCAGCCGGCCGAACGAGATCCTGCCCTGGCTTCCCGGCGTGCTCTGGGCGATCGGGTTCGTCACCGCGGGGATCACGGCGCTGTACATGACCCGGCTGGTCGGCCTCGTCTTCTTCGGACGGGAGAGGGTCGAGCCCGAGCGGCGCGCGAAGATCCACGAATCGCCGGCGACGATGACGGTCCCGCTCGTGATCCTGGCGATCGGCTCGGCCGTCGTCGGGTTCCTCGGCATCCCGGAGTTCCTGGTCGAGGGGGGGAACCGGTTCGGGGCCTGGCTCGGCCCCGCGCTCGCGGGGGGGCACCACGGAGCGGCGCACGAGGTGCACCACGACGTCGCGCTCGAGTGGACGCTGATGCTCGCCTCGCTGGGGATCGCGATCCTCGGGATCGGCCTCGGCTGGTTCCTCTACGTCCGGAGGCCGGACCTCCCGGCGGCGATCGCCGCGCGGGCCGGCGGCCTCTACCGCCTCGTCGCGAACAAGTACTACGTCGATGAGATCTACCGGGCGGTGATCGTC